>CBDVDO010000451.1:0-1513 GCA_965372765.1 uncultured Anaerolineales bacterium | reverse complement strand
ACCATCCTCGCACTGGTAAGCATTATATTTTCCCGAAGATGTAATTTTTGAAAATACGAATGATAAATGAATAGCACCAGAAATTGTCCATTTCTGGCGCTATCTAGTTAATTTGTCTACTTTCAATTTTATTAGCGGGTTTATGATCTATGATTTAGTGGGTTGGGCCCCAGCTCGCGGATGCGTTCTGTCATTTCTTTGGCAGCGTCTGCAAAATAATTTCCCTGACCGCCAGACATAAAGTAAATATTCAATCGCTCTCCACCCAGTCCGATCGAATCGAGTATTTTCTTTGTATATTCCACCTTGAGTTCACCGCGCTCATTTCCCCGGACATGGTGGCAGTTACCCTTCGGGCAGGCGATAATGTAAACGCCGTCTGCGCCGTCCTCGAAGGCTTTCAATATATACTTTGTGTCAGCCTTACCCGTACAGGGCAGTTTGATGAGTTTCACATTAGCTGGATACTCAATGCGGAGGGCGCTGGCAGTGTCAGCTGCCATATAGCCGCAGTAGATACACATAAAGGCTGTAATTTCCGGCTCAAATATTTTTGTGCTCATAATTCTACCCAGCTTCCCAGGACGGGGAATCCCGGGACCATAATTTGATCATCTGTGTAATTTAGCAGCTGGATTGCATTGGCGGGACACTCTGTTGAGCAGGTACCGCAGCCGTGGCAGAGAGTGGGTTCAATATAAGCCGCTCCGCCTAATTCTCCCACACCAGTAAATTGAGAGTCTATGTAGGGAATTTCAAACGGACAGGTCCGGGTGCATGTTAAACAGCCGACACATTTTGCCGGATCTACAACCGCGATCGTGCCCCCAAAATGAAAAGGGTTTTTGCCCAGAATTGTTGTTGCCCGGCCAGCAGCTGCTTGCGCCTGGCTGATGCTCTCTTCGATGAATTTTGGATAATGGGCGATCCCACAGACAAAGATCCCTTCTTCCATAAAATCCATCGGGCGCATTTTAATATGAGCTTCCAGGAAAAACCCTTCATTTGAAATCGGAACTTTCAGCAGGTCGGCAAGTTCTATTGTGCCTTTTGACGGCTGGATAGAAGTGCTGAGTACAAGCAGATCCGGATGCAGGATCAGCTCGCGGTCCAGCATCTGTTCTTTCATTGTGACTTTGATTTTTCCGTCAACTTGTTCTACCAGGGGTGGATAGTCATCATCGTAGCGGGCAAATACAATCCCGCGTTCCCGCGCTTCTGTGTAATATTTTTCTCTAAATCCGTAGGTAATGATGTCTTTATATAAAACGGTTATCTGGCAGTCAGGATTGATAATTTTAAGGCGAATGGCATTTTTTATTGTGCTGATGCAGCAAATCCTGGAACAGTAATGGTAAGTTTCCTCTTCAGGTTTTACACATTGAATCATCACAACCTGTTTCAGGCTGGAAACCTCTCCGGGGTGATGAGCTATTTTATTTTCCAGCTCCAGTTGGGTGAGAACTGAGGGATGTTCTCCCATTAGATAATGTTTCACACGGGATTCCTGGCC
>CBDVDO010000450.1:0-1514 GCA_965372765.1 uncultured Anaerolineales bacterium | reverse complement strand
TTTGACAGCCAATTGACCTGGGCAATATAATAAGGAATTTCGCCCCCGGTTAACCCGGCCAAATTCTCCAATTCAGAATCGACCAGTGTGGTTTGGTTTTGATCCAATTTTGATATCCTCAACCGATGTACAGCATCATCAATAGTCAAACCACCTGCTTCGATCCAGGCAAGGTATTGATTATCTGGTGAAAATGCTACCCTTCCGCCTCCACGAATGCTGGATTCGTTCCAGGGAAAAACCCACTCCTGGCAGCTGACCAAATCTCTGACAATATAAGAGGATTTATCAGCATCAATACCGGAATCGGGAGCGATTCCAAATGCCACCAGGGATTGGTCAGGGGAAAATCCTTTTATCCGGTAATCAGTGCTGAGATATTCGGTCACCTGGTTTTGTGAGATATCATAATAAAATAAGCCATTATATGGCATGAATGCAAAATCACTCATTCTATACTTTAAAAAAGTAAACCAGGTTCCCTGATTTTGCCCCTCAACCACATGGACAGCCAGGGGATTGTAGACCAAGACATCATCCTCCAATCTGGTTAATTGAGGAGTTGTAGCCGCGAGTTCTCCCATTTCACCTGTTTTTATTGTGGTTAAGTATCCCTGATCGGTACCCTCAGCTGCACTGTAGGAAAGAATTGTGAAGGTACCTTCAGCCCCTGTGAGTGCTACTACCTCTCCTGAAGAATCCAGCTGGAAGATATTGGAGTCAATATTTGCTTTGATGACGCCTTGTGATTCCGAGCTGGCATATACGAGCGGCACTCCGGAAATTCCATTAGAAATCCCACCGGCTATATGGATTTGGTTTGGGTTTAGTCTTGTTAACCCGGGTGTTTGTTTTTCACCCAGCAGATTCCCTTCCGTGTCATAAAAACTAATTGCTGAAACATCTACGCCCGCTGTGAACCCACTCGGAAGATCAAGTATCTGCCTTCCAGGATGAAGAGGCAGACAAGCGGGAGTTTCAACAATTTCTTCTTCCGGTGTACGGGTTGGCGCCTGGTCATTTTGTGCCCGCAAGGTTGCCGCTACAGAAGTAGTCATCGCACTGATATCCGGTGTTGCTTGCAGTTCTGAGGAACCAAATAGACAGGCCATACTTGAAATCAAGAGGGCAGCTAGTATCAGAAAACCATTCCTTTTTTTCATTGTTTCCTCCTCCGCCGGGAATCAGCGGGGTCCTTTTTATCAAATAACTATTTTATCTATTTCTGTCAATATTATGCCAATTTCCAGGCAGCAATCTTCTTCTGCCAGGACAATCATACCTGAAGATATTTCTTACACTAACAGCATAGCATCCCCAAAAGAATAAAATCTGTACCCCTTCTGCATCGCTATCTCGTATAACTCCAGAATATTTTTCCTGCCAGCAAATGCACTCACCATCATTAATAGGGTTGATTCAGGCAGATGAAAGTTAGTCAACATGCAGTCTACCACCTGAAATTTATAACCGGGTAAAATAAACAACCCTGTTTCTCCTTCATAAGGTTCAAT
>CBDVDO010000449.1:0-1533 GCA_965372765.1 uncultured Anaerolineales bacterium | reverse complement strand
ATTCGACATAACCTTGTTCAATCTCGTCCAGATGCCCAGGGCAGGGAAGGTAATAGGCGTTATTTGACCATACTGCGCTGCATGTCAATGCGGCAAAATCAAGAGCGACCACACTGGGATCTAAAGGGGTAAATTCCTCAACTATCAGGGTAGGAGCAATTATGGTTGGTGTCGGGGAAGCTGCATTTGTAGGGAGCGGCACTTCTGTTGCAACGGGTAAATCTTCTTCTGGCATATTGCACGACGCCAGAAGAATAGTTATTAATAATAAACTCGAATAAAAATATTTTCTTTTACTCAATTCTTTCTCCAGTAATATATGAATGGTTCAGTTAGGGGGGCGGCAGCACAAACCAGGGGTTGACGAATCCACCCAGGTACCGCACCTCAAAGTGCAAGTGCGCTCCAGTAGAATTACCGGTGCTTCCACCTAAACCGATTGTTTGACCTTGCACTACACTCCGTCCGCATGATGAGGTTGCTGCGTTGAGGTGAGCATAAAGAGTTTGGTATCCATTTCCATGATCAATAATAATCACATTCCCATATCCACCGGATGACCAACCCGAAAACACTACTACCCCGGAATCGGATGCTGAAACCGGTTCTCCCGCCACTAATCCAATATCAATTGCCAGGTGTCCGGACCAGTAATCATTCCCCGACAGGGTATGGCCGAGCGTAGGCCAGATGAAACCACCAGTTCCATATATCCCCTCAAAAGGTCCGCTGCAGGCACCTTCCCCATATACACCAGCGGATACTCCGGCTGTTCCTCTGGCAATTGTGGGAATAATCCACTGCTGAAATTTCCGCTGTCCCCCCGGTATCATCACCAAACTGCCCGGTTTAAACTCCGGATTCACTAAATCCAGATCATTCCCTATCCAATTTAAAATAAGGTCTGGATCAGTTTTAAATTTTGTTGCCACAGTTTCGACGTCATCCCCTTCCTGCCACTCATAAATAATTCCATCCAATGGCGGTATCACCAGCTCCATACCCGGCGCCAAAGAATGGGGGTTATCCTGAAGCACATCATAATTAGACCAGAGGATTGTTTCCGGTTCCAGGCTGTATCGCGCTGCAATCCCAAATACAGAATCATTAAACTCAACCAGGTGCTTGAGTGGCTTGATATTCTTTCTTGCCGGAATCTCCGTATTTACCAATGCTGCTCGACGAATCGAGGTTTCCTGGTTAAACAGCACAAAATCAGGAATCCTGATTGACGCTGGATCCTGATTTGTATCGGTGGAAGCAAGGGAAATTTGGGGCTGGTCCCCAGCGTTAAATTGTGCCGGGTCGAAGTTGTGCCAGGTAAGATAAGCTGCCCCAACCAAAAGGCTGATGGCAATTATCCAAAGAGACCAGGAAAGAAGCAGTTCTCTTTTATTTTTCACAGATTTTTTCTCAGCTGGATAAATTATTCGTTCAAGGTAGCCAGGAATTCTTCGTTGTCGCTAGTCTCACTGATCCTTTTTAATATCGTTTCCGTAGCAGACGCTTGATCCATTCCTGCGCCATGCGGCG
>CBDVDO010000448.1:0-1550 GCA_965372765.1 uncultured Anaerolineales bacterium | reverse complement strand
TCCATCCTGGCAAAAAGGTGAATCGCTTCCCGATCCTGATCATTTAATATCCCATACCCTCCACCAAGAAAACTGTCATTGATTAAAATCTGATCCGGATTGATATCCTTCTTATCCCCATAAAGGTTGCTGACTTCAGAAGCTAATCGGAAGACTCTATCTTTGAGTACCTTCTCAGTTTCATCTACACTGATACCCAGAATTTTTGTTTGCAAATGATAATTCTGTGCCCCGGCCAGCAAACCAGCCTGGGTTCCGCCTGATGAGGATGCAAAGACAATCCAGTCCGGCATTTCATCCGCTAACTGCTCCCGCAGTTCTTTCATCGCGATAAAATAAGCGTATGCACCCACAGCATTTGACCCGCCGTAAGGAATGAGATATGGTTTTTTCCCTTTGTTTTCTGCTTCTTCAAAGGCTTTACTTAAAACCTGATCCCGCTTATCTTTTTCTGTCCAAATGAGATCAGCTCCCAACAGCTTATCCAGGAACAGATTAGCGGTGGCTGTATCAGGGGCTGGTTCAACAAGGACCAGTGTGCAACCCAGGCCGCACCTTGCTGCTGCAGCAGCGGTTTGCCGGCAGTGATTAGATTGGTCTGCCCCTGTTGTTAAAACCATATCAGCCCCCTCAGCTATCGCTTGAGCCATGAGGTATTCTAGCTTCCTGGTTTTGTTTCCCCCAAAGGCCAAACCGGTTTGATCATCCCGTTTAATAAAAAGCTCAGGTCCATTAAGGTCCTTTGTCAATCGGGAAAGGTTCTCAACTATTGTGGGTAAATGAGCGAAGGGTTCTCTTGCCAGCATATTAATTCCTTGATCTAAGTTAACCAGGGGTCAACCGTTTTGTAAATTCCGGCCTTCTGCAGCGGTATTCTCAGTTTTCCTGTCGCCAATCTTGCGCAAAGCATTTAAAATCATAGGCAACAAGCTAGTATACAGCTTGTAAAGCAGGGGCTTTACAGGATAATCCCAGGCGCCTATAGTCCTGATCACCTCTCCCCCAAACCCACTTTTGAACCTGTATACTCCCCACATAGAATCCGATGGGTCAAAATGATCCGGAGCACCCCACATATCATAAGTTGTACAGCCATTTTCTTTGGCCCAGCGCATTCCCTCCCACTGAATTAAATAGGTTGCCATCTTGTCGCTGTGTTCCGGCAGAGACATACCGTGAAGATACCAGGCCCTGTCTCCAAATCGAAACATCACCGCTCCTGCAACAGGTTTACCTTCAAATTCAGCAATAATCGATTGGGCTGCGGGGTCAATAACCGAATCCAGGTTTTCCTTCATAAACGCCTGCCAGAGATTTTGGTAATATTCCTCTCCCCGGATTGTGAAACCTCCTCTTAACGAAGTTTCCGCATACATTTTGTACAAATTCCCCAGGTCAGTGAGATCACCATAACGGATTGTTATCCCTTTTCGGGACGCCAATCTGATGTTATAGCGCGTTTTAGATTTCATGCGGCTTAATAGTTCGTCTTCTTCCGGGAGCAAATCGATTAAAAAGGTATTGCGGAATTGAATTTGGTCAGCTGAAAA
>CBDVDO010000447.1:0-1564 GCA_965372765.1 uncultured Anaerolineales bacterium | reverse complement strand
GGTGTCCTTGATATGCTTTTACCAACAGATCCCTGGTGAAAACTTCCTCCGGGGATCCCAATCCCAGTAATTCCTTATTCAGCAGCATTACCTGATTAAATTGTTCGGCGGCTAGCCGTAGATCATGCATGGAGATCATGAATGTTACCTTGCGTTTCTGAAGATCCTCCAGGATGGCGAGTATGCTTTCCTGGGCAGGCACATCAAGCCCGTTTAAGGGTTCGTCCAGCAGCATCAACTCCGCCTCCTGGGCCAGAGCGCGGGCGATGAACATGCGCTGCTGCTCCCCTCCTGAAAGTTCACTGATCTGACGTTGGGAGTAATCGATTAAATCCACAAATTTCAGCGAACGTCTGACAATTTCCCAATCATCCGCCTGGGGCCAGAGGAATGGACCCATTTTGTTAATCCGACCCATCATAACCACATCTGCAACCGTGGCCGGAAAGGACCAGTCTACCTGGCTGCGCTGCGGCACATAGGCAATACAGGTATGGCCGCCAGGCTCATGCCCGGACACTCGCACAATTCCCTCAAACGGATCCGTAATCCCAGCAATAACCTGAAATAGCGTGGTCTTGCCAGCACCATTGGGCCCAACAACAGCAATCCCGTCCCCGGGGGAGAGGTCAAACGAGATATTTTCCAGCACGGTCCCGGTTCCATACCTAACGGAAACATTTTCCAAAGCCAGCAGCGGCGCATCCAACTGATGCGGCGCATACCGGCGCGAAAAAGATTTCTTTCGGAAAGTTTTAATCAGGTTTTTCATACCTATTAGACTCCTTATTGTCCGTCGGACTTACCTATCTTCCAGGGCAAGCTAGCTACTGCAGAGCATTGACAATGACCTTAACATTGTGGCGCATGAAAGTAAGATAGGTGCCGGCAGGCGCACCAGTTGAAAGTGAACCGAAATAGAGCGGAACCAGGTCAACTCCTGTGTCCTCCGCTACAATCTGGGAGAGCGTGGGATCAAAATCCACACCAATAAAAATAGCTTTTACCTCTTCTTCTCGGATAATATCAATCAGATCAGCTAATTGCTTCCCTGAGGTTTCTGCTTCAGTCGTTTGCGCTGGAATCACTGCCCCAACCTGGGTAAATCCATATTCCTCCACAAAATAACCAAAAACCGTATGGTCTGTCACCAGTTCTTGGTTTTCCGGGGGGATCAGCGCCACTTGAGAACGAATCCAACCATCCAATTCTTTCAGCTCTTCCCGGTAGGCTGCTGCATTTTCCAGATAAGTATCAGCATTCTCAGGATCTTTTTCTGCCAGGGCAAACGCTATATTCTCCGTCCAAATTAGGATGTTGTTAGGGTCAAACCAGACGTGCGGGTCCTGATCGCTGCCAGGGTGACCTTCATCTCCCTCTTGGTCCTCATAGCCATGATCCAGCTTTGCTCTCTCCAGGGGTGAAATCCCCTCGGATACCACAATCACCGCATCGGCGTTCCCTGTTCCAGCGATCAAATCATCCAGGAACTCCTCAAGACCCAATCCGTTTACAAAGATCAAATCGGCCTCGGACACATTTACCATATCCTGCGGGGAAGTTT
>CBDVDO010000446.1:0-1573 GCA_965372765.1 uncultured Anaerolineales bacterium | reverse complement strand
ATACAATAATGGAGATTTTCAGACCTTGGTTCATGGATATCCTCCTTAAGATATTCAAAATAATCGCCTATCCGGTTGCATGATATTCTGAGATGAGAAGTATAACTATGCGTAAATGGACCACCCTCAACCTGCTGGGGATGATGGGGATCAGTGAGATTATCGGTGTTCTACGATGGAGGTAAATTGGCGGATCTCTAGAAGTTAAACTGTCTGAGGAATGCTCCTCACCAGTTCTTTACTCATACTCAAGTTGACGAGAATAAAAAATCGAGTAAATATTCATTATACAAGAAAACTGCCAATAATCAGGTTGAGGTTAACATTCCCCCTAATTCTTGGAAAGAACCATGATAGATTGAGAATCGTGCTAATGATCCCTATGACATCTGATTTCTTTTTCTGATGGAGGAGATTTTCTTACCGCGTAAATGGCCCTATCATCTCGCCTGAGCCAGGATATGCCCTTCCATAGCGCTCTCCAGAGCTTCCTTGTTGACCCCGGTGGGTCAAATTTCAATCGGATCAATCCATCAATAAAACCCGGGCCGGGGCGCCGTCCGATCCGCCAATCTTCAACGGAAGACAGTACAGGGTATACTCCCCGGGCTCTACCCCGGAAAGATCCAACCCTTCAATGATCAACACTCCCGCTTCTAGCAAGGTTTTATGAGTGGGTTCCGGATCCGTAAATGGCGCTACCGAGAGATAATCCACCCCAATAACTTCTATACCCAACTCTACCAGGTACTTCGCCGCTTCCCCATCAGGAGCAATAAAATCTTCCTGGAATTCCATGTTCCCGGCTGCCCAGACCTCCGAATTAGCGGTCTTGAGCAGGATTCTCTTAATTCCCGCTGGTATCTGGGCCGATATTAAATCCGCAGTGGTGATGGTACCCTCGGCGGGAATCTCAACCACCGCTGCCGG
Organism: uncultured Anaerolineales bacterium; assembly: GCA_965372765.1. Taxonomy (GTDB): domain Bacteria; phylum Chloroflexota; class Anaerolineae; order Anaerolineales; family UBA11858; genus B10-G9. The sequence goes on along the minus strand of CBDVDO010000446.1, from coordinate 643 downwards.
ACCAATCATCAACTCCAAAGGGATGCTCTCTACCGTTTTTCCGTTCCCTAGAAAATGATCCGGGGCATCCACGTGTGTGCCGCTGTGGGCGCACATCGACAAATGAGTCACGTTGGCCATTTCTCCATTTTCTATGCTGCTGATTTGCTTAAGCTGGATGGTTGGATCGCCCGGCCAGGTGGGCAGGTCTTCAGTGTAGGTGAGGGAAATATCATAAAGAGTCATGGGTTTTGCCTTGGGATTACGGGGGTTGTCCTGGGCTTAATTGTTAAGTTTCAGGTATTCCAGCCGCTGGGAAAAATGGCTGGGAAGCAGGTTAAAAACATGAGGCACAGTATTCAGCGAGCAGGTGCGGTTGGTCGCCAGGTAGTCCAGCCAGAAGATATTAGTGGGGATATTCAATGAAAGGTAATCTGCAAACACAGTCCCCCCGCGAATCAAGGGGATGCTGACCGGAACCAACCGACGATCTATTCCCATCACATCCAGCATACTCACGACAAGATCCCGAAAGCTGAGCTGTTCCGGGCCGCCAATTTTATAGGTTTTCCGACGGGTCTCATCGCTATCCAGTGACCAGAGCAGGATGTTGGCCATATCTTCGATCCACAATGGCTGCAGCAAGGTGTCTCCCTGGCCAGGC
>CBDVDO010000445.1:0-1582 GCA_965372765.1 uncultured Anaerolineales bacterium | reverse complement strand
GCCACACCAATGAACCCTACTTGAAATTCATGCAGCACATTGCCAACCGTTCTCACGTCCTTGGCAGACGCCTTGCGGGAGATCCTTCCCAGGGTCAAGTGCGGTGCAAAATCATATTTATCATAGTTATACCCCATCCGAGCTACACCATCCTCAATCCCCCTTCTCAAGTCGAACAATTCTGTCGGGGCTTCAATGCCAATCCAAATCACACGGGGATGGCGCATCTTCGGAAAAGCTCCGATCCCGCCGATTCCGATTTCCATCGCCTGGTATTTCGCCGCTTCAGAATGGAGGATCTTTTCGACCATTCCGATATTCTCTTTGGAAATATCCCCCAAAAATTTTAGGGTTAGATGCATTTTCTGGCTATTTACCCACCTTACAGGTGTATCAGGGAGTTTTTCCTGCAGCTGAGAAGACACCTGCCCCAATGCCTCTAACACACTGGGAGGTAAATCAACTGCAATAAAGGTCCGAATGACATCATCAACCATGTTCTCTCCCCGGTTCTCAACTAAAGAGTAACTTTTAAGCATTCTCAGGGTATTTACGAACCCTGGATATTATTACATTATCATCTGTCAACGGAGTAAATACCAGTAATACAGTGGGACTGGTCTCTTTAAGGAATTGTACTATAAATGAGTTTGATGATTAACAATCTTAACAGCATTTTGATCCAGGTGAGACAAGACACCGGTAAAGGGTTCATTCCCCTGCTGATCTTAATATCTCAAAATCTTCCGGAGTATCAATATCTTTCTGAATCAGGTCATTATCCCAAGGCACAACCCGGGCAGAATAGGTGTTAAACAAAACCCTGCCCCCGGTATCTCCCTCTAATGAGCTCAATTCCTGGAAAACTTCTCTGTCAAAAAGAACAGGATTTGCCCGTTCTTCATTCACCTGGGGGTGAATAATTGGCGCCCGTTTAACTGCGTGAGCTTTTACCAAACGCCGAATCAACTCGGGAGGAATAAACGGTTGATCAACCAGCAGGAATATCACCGCTCCAATATTCGGGGGAAGAGCCTCAATCCCGGTTCTCACCGAAGAGCTTTGCCCCTGTTCCCAATCTGGATTGTAGGCACATTCCACCGGCAGATTTTCTAAAGATCGAGTGACATTACTCTGATCTGCGCCAGTTACAACCAGAACCGGCGAAAGACCACCCTCCAGGGCGGTTTCCGCCGCATGGTTCACCAGCGGTTTTCCTTTCCAATCCAGCAGTTGTTTGGTGGTCCCAAACCTGGTTGATCCGCCAGCAGCCAGAATCACCCCGGCAACTGGCTCATGAAATTCCAGGAGCATTTGATCCTCGAGAACTGCAAACCCCACAGCATGATAATGGCTTAAAAATGACGGCAGGTGATCATGGAATGTTCTCCAATTCGGAAAACTATCTAGTTGGTTAATCAAGAGCAGCTTCCGGGCACTAGGGGGAATATTCTTCAAACCTCCCCGGGAAGATGTCAATGCGGCTGCCAGGTGCTGGCTGGTCACTTCTGATCCCAGAGGAATACCTACCAGATCTGAAAAAATCTCTGGACGGTGGACCCATTTTTCATTCAGCGGCTTT
>CBDVDO010000444.1:0-1593 GCA_965372765.1 uncultured Anaerolineales bacterium | reverse complement strand
TTTTTTTAATTATAACGCCTAACCATTCTTCGTCATATGTGCTTTCTTTCACCTAACAAAACCAATAGGCAGGCGCCCGAAGGGAGTACCTAGAGCCCCTCGCTTCCGCTTTGCTCCACTCGGGATAAACTAAGACGAAGGGGTATGACAGTTAAAAAACCAGGCTCCCTTCGATACAATTTACACCTAACGGTGTAAATCACTCAGGATGCCTGGTCAGTTGAAATCTTAAAACTACTTACCACTTACCTCTTATTTTGTTTCTGGGTCGCCCCTGCTATTTACTTTCTTTTCCAAACCAACAGGATGCGTGATCCTTCGAGGATCACGCATCCTGGTCATTATTCAGTTACCTTCTGGTACCTGGCCAACAGGGCATTGTAAATATAATTTTCCCACATCAGGACTATCCGGTCTCTCCCATAACTATGGGTGGAGTAAGTTTGAATAATGAGTTGATTGTCCAGACAGCTGACAGCAGTCAGGTAAGTATCCTTAACGTTTACGCGGGCAACCCAAAGGGGAACAGCCTTGCTTCCCGGGGTGAGTCTCATGAAGTCACCCAGGTCTGAACCTGTCCAGAATCCTGAAGGATTGGTAAGTGAAATGCCTTCATTGGGTTGGTGATGAATGGGCAAACTGCCATCTACCTGCCAAAGCAGTTGAGTATTGAGTGGTTCCCCGGCCCATTGATCCTGGAATTCCACGCCGCAGCGGCCTAGAATAGTGGCTATTTCGCCCCGGACAATAGAATCCAGCTCCCATTCTTCAATGATCACTGAGCTGCCATCATTGAGAGCGTCATTGAGGTAGATATATATTTCCCCTTTGACATGTCCGCGAGCTTCTTTTGCCGATATGATCAGATCCCAGCCCTCGCCTCCCGGACCCCCGGAGAGCAGCTGCTCTTTGTAATTGCCCACGGCATCTTTTACATCCACGTAATCCAAACCCATGGCATCAAGAGCATCCTGAACATAACGAGTCGACGTATATACGCCCGCGAAATCTTCGTAAAGCAGAATATTTGCAGATTTCATCCAGGAAGTGAAATCTTCTACTGACACTTCTTCGGTTTCTTGTCCCGCAGGCGGTGACAGTACTGGGGCAGTTTCTGCTTCTGGTGTAATGGTTGGCTGAGGTTCGGAAGTGGGCTGGGCGGCATCCAGGGTAGCCTGAACAGCTTCAGCCACCTGGGTAAGTTGGGTATTGGGATCTACTTCGGGCTGGTTCTGACTCTCTGAGTTGTTCCCTTGATTCATGGCATTAACCGTTGCGTCAACCGCAAGTGCCATAATTGTTTCTTCGAGTGAACTATCTGAGGATGGAGATCCACATCCCGCTAAAAGGCTTAGAGATAGGATCAATAATATTGAACAAAATATGATAGAGGATGATTTTTGGGGTTTGTATTTATCCATGAACCAACTCCTTGAAAAGAGGTTTTGATAATAAGGACTTAATATCCTCGATTAATTTACGGGGTTCTTCACCTGGATTTAATAATACTATGAGAAATGAGGTTCAGAGGCAATTTTGTTTATCCTTGCGTATTTGATAAGGGTTGTGTTTTACTTAAAATTCGAACAGGAG
>CBDVDO010000443.1:0-1594 GCA_965372765.1 uncultured Anaerolineales bacterium | reverse complement strand
CATCTTTTGCCCTGGAATATTCTACCCACCTTGACCGGGATCCCAGGTCCATGGGACTCAGCTTCCAGCGTCTGACCGGATCATTGTTGCGGACACGGAAGCGGCGTTCCTGTTCCTCGTCACTTACAGAAAACCAGTATTTTATCAATTGAACCCCGGAACGGACCAGCATTCGTTCAAATTCAGGGCAGGTACGCATAAAATCTCTGTATTCATCATCAGTGCAAAATCCCATCACTCGTTCTACACCAGCGCGGTTGTACCAACTGCGGTCAAAGAGAACCATTTCACCAGCGGTGGGAAGATGCTGCACATAACGTTGAAAATACCACTGTTGTTTTTCTTTGTCAGAAGGAATACCAAGAGCAACCACTCGAACAATACGGGGATTAAGCCGCTGGGTGATCCTTTTTATCACTCCACCTTTTCCTGCGGCGTCCCTGCCTTCAAAGATTACACAAACCTTTAAACCCTGTTCTTTGATCCAATATTGGAGCCTGACCAGTTCTTGTTGTAGTTTTGCTAACTCCCGGTTGTAATGGGATGATTTGAGTTTACCTTCGGTTGTGTACTCCAAAGGTGCCTGGTCTTCTGACATCTTGTGCTCCTTTTTAGTTCAAAGATTCCGGGAGAGGGGAACCCGGTATCGGCAGAGTGGGGTCAATCGAAAAGGTCAATATAAATATATCCAATACGGTTCTTTACGTCAACTGATGAATTTCATTAAAGAGTGAGAAAGCTGAAGAATAGAGGGATTGTTTGACTTAAGTTGGAGGCTGCCAGGGAAATGAAGAGAGCCACCGATGGGAATTGAACCCATAACCTATCGCTTACGAAGCGATTGCTCTACCCTTGAGCTACGGTGGCATGCAGATGATTTAGTTGACGGCAGAAATTATACCAGCTATCATACGTGAGTGAGAAGGGACCCGGACAGGGGTAAACCGGCTTGGAGCATTGGAAAACACAAAGCGGAGGATTATTTGAGAATCGCAGTTATTTCATATCATACCTGTCCTTTAGCGACGCTGGGAGGGAAATCTGCAGGCGGCATGAATGTTTATGTGCGGGATCTGTCACGATTTCTTGGCAGAAAAGGAATTCAACTGGATGTGTTCACTCGTTCTCAAGATGAACATGTTCCACACGTATTGCACGATTTGGGTTATGGGAACAGGGTTGCTCATATCACTGCTGGTTCGGAATACCCGCTGCCCAAAAAAGAATTAACCTGCCTTATTCCGGAATTCGCAGAGCACATTCTGGATTTTGCCAGGAAAAAAGATCTCAAATACGATTTGATCCATAGTCATTATTGGATGTCTGGTCTGGCAGCAGAGAAACTGGCAGAGCGCTGGCAGATTCCTGTGATTCAAATGTTTCATACGCTTGGAAAACTGAAACAAAAGGTTGCTCAAAATGCAGAAGAGGCAGAGGGGGAGTATCGCACCAATGGTGAAAACAGGGCGATTTCAATAGCGGATAAAATCATTGCCTCTACGTCGACGGAAAAAACTCAGCTGGTGAGCCTGTATGGCGCAGAACCCAGTAAGATAGAAATAATTTCCCCCGGAGTTGATTTGAGCCGTTTTTA
>CBDVDO010000442.1:0-1595 GCA_965372765.1 uncultured Anaerolineales bacterium | reverse complement strand
CATTCTTGCCATGGGATATACACTAACTGATCCACTTGATTTAGCAGAGTATGGATATGGCAGGTATCTCAACGTTGTTCACAGCATGCAATATGAAAGATTTGTCAGTCGTTCCGGACCAACGGAAGGTTTGCTGCTTCGACCCTCTGATAACACACCCCCGAAACGCATTGCCTGGCTGCAGTGCATTGGTTCCAGGGATCAGAAACATCCTTACTGTTCCTCAATTTGCTGCATGTATGCAACTAAAGAAGCCGTATTGGCAAAAGAACGCCTGGATGAAGTCCACTGTCAGATATTTATCATGGACGAGAGGGCATTTAATAAAGAATACAATGCCTATTTTTACCGGTCAACAGAACAATACGGCGTTCAATATACCCGCTGTCGAATTTCAGATATCCGGGAAGATCCCAAAACCAACGATTTGATCCTGCAGTACCCTGATCCGGAGAATGGCGGGCAAATCAAGGAAGCCAAATTTGATATGATTGTTCTGTCTGTCGGCGTCCAACCTCCCAGCGGAGCCGAGATAGTTTCCAGTCAATTGGGTTTTGATCTCAATCAATATGGTTTCTGTCAAACGGATAAATTTAATCCCCTGGAAACCAGCCAGCCCGGCATTTATGTTTGCGGCGCTTTTTCCTCACCCAAAGATATCGCAGAAACTATAATCGACTCTGCCGGCGCAGCCGGTGATGTGATGAGGTTATTCCAAAACAAGCTGGGAACATCATACTCGAGCCGGGAATTCCCTTTTCTCAGTAATGCTGAGTTTCCCCCTGAAAAAGATGTCCTTGATCAAGATCCCAGAATCGGGGTTTTCAGCTGCCGTTGTTATCCAGCCATGGAAGGGGTTATCGATATCGATAGCTTATTGGAAAGGTCAGCAGATTTTCCTCACGTGGTTCACACAGAAGAAATTGGTTATGGCTGTTTTCCGGAAGGATTGGATAAGATCAGAGACTCGATTGACAAACACAATTTGAATCGGGTAGTTATTGCCGCTTGCAGTCACAGAACACATGAATCCCTGTTCCAGAAAACTGTCCGCGAAGCCGGATTAAATTCATACCTGATGGAAATGGTTAACTTGCGAGGATTCAGTGCCTGGGTCCATCCCCACCAGCCAAAAATGGCCACCAGAAAAGGACTGGAATTAATTCGACTCGGGGTTGGAAGAGCAGCTGTCCTGGAACCTGTCTATAAATCTTCAATTCCACCTCACCAAAGAGCCCTGGTTCTTGGCGGTGGAGTCTCCGGTATGACCGCCGCTCTATCTATCGCAGATTCCGGATTTGATGTCGTTTTAATTGAACGGGAAGACTCTCTGGGTGGAAACCTGCAGAAAGTTCAATACCTCGTGGAAGGTGACAATCCACATAAATTGCTTCGTGATCTTGTAAACCGCCTTATTGCCCATGAACGCATCACAGTGTTGACCAGAACCGTGCTTGAGGAGCACAGCGGGCATGTAGGAGCTTACCATGCCATCCTGCGCCACCAGGATGGCTCTCAGAGCGAGATCTCCCACGGCGTTACAATAGTTGCTACAGGCGGCCAGGAATCCCGTGTGAAACATTACCTAATGGGAG
>CBDVDO010000441.1:0-1599 GCA_965372765.1 uncultured Anaerolineales bacterium | reverse complement strand
ATTATTCGGGACCCACAATGGGCAACAATTGGCAGGGATACCTGCATTTTCCTCAGGTTCAACCACCCTTTATTTTCCTCACATTGCCCAGGACAATACCTGGTGGACGGGGATAGGCTTGCTAAACATAGGAAGCGGCGCTGCTGATATTAATATAATCCCCTACGATAAGCATGGGAGCATTGCCGGGCAGGCCCTGTCAATTAGCCTTTTCCCGGGTGGCAAGGTAGTAGATACAGTTTTGAAGCTTTTTGAAGGATCTTTACCGTCAGAGACTTCCTGGATTAAGGTAGAATCCACCTCGGAGATCATAGGGTTTGAACTGTTTGGCGCCCACAATGGTCGTCAGTTGGCAGGGATACCGGCCTCAAAATCAGGGGCTTATACATTGTGTCTTCCTCATGTGGCCTCAGATGATAGGTGGTGGACAGGGATCGGGCTTTTAAACATAGGTAATAGCGCTGCCTCTGTTGCTGTACGTGCTCGTGAGACTAGCGGCAATCTTATAAAGAGTATAAACTTTCAACTGGCAGCCGGAGAAAACAAGGTGGATATAGCAGTCGGGCTATTTGGAGGTTCTTTGCCTGAAGGTACTGCCTGGCTGGAAATAACATCTTCTGGTTCTCCCATAACCGCCTTTGAGTTATTCGGCACACGTGACGGTTGCCAGTTAGCAGGTATACCTGGTCTTAGATCTGGTTCAAACAAGTTATACATCCCCCATATCGCTCAAGATGATCAATGGGGGACCGGCATCGGTTTAGTAAATATCGGTGGAAACAATACGAATGTCAACATCAGCGCTTACGATACTGGTGGTGATCCCTTAGGAAATACATCCGCATTCTCCTTAGCTCCTCATGGTAAAAAAGCGGATGCCGCTTCAGGCCTTTTTGCCGGCTCCTTACCTGAAGGTAGTGCATGGATGAAGGTCAACTCGCCCACTTCACCCTTAGCAGGCTTTGTCCTGTTTGGCTCTTCTCTTGATGAGAATGTCTGGCCTTATCCTTGCATTAATATTGCCGGCGCCTGGAATGGTTGTCAAGAAGGCAGCGTAATCTGCAGGGCAGCGGGACAAAAAAGAACAGAAGAATTCAGTGATTGCGACACTATCAATATTGAACAGAATGGCTGTAAAGTACGTTGGGAGGTTCAGGGTTATGAGATGGCTGGAACAATAGGTGGAAGTCATATCCATGTCTCAGGAATTTTCTTGCCCCCGCCTGCAAGCGGGGTCTCTTTTACGCAAAATATTTATATCGCTGAGGGCGCCATTAGCGGAGACGAAATCAGCCTCAGCGGTTCAGGTTTTGCTAACGGAATATTCTGCGATGAGACTGGATGCTACACTTTTGTATGCACTGGGGACTCCACTGCCACTCTGACACGGGTCACAGGACGGAACTGCCTGAACAAATGATATACAAATAATGACTGAAAAATTCAAAACAATATCTTCCCGTGGAGAGAGTGTTGTAAGGTTTTTCAATCCGATTCTTATTGTCATCCATCTCTGGAAATACAGGAATTTAATCAAGCAGTTGACCTGGCGGGAGGTTGTGGGGCGCTATAAAGGATCTTTTATTGGTCTTGGCTGGT
>CBDVDO010000440.1:0-1614 GCA_965372765.1 uncultured Anaerolineales bacterium | reverse complement strand
CCTTCTCACATCGTTCCTTTATACATACCTCCATCTACAGTGAGCATTACCCCGGTGATGTAGGAAGCAGCGGGGGAGAGCAAAAATACGGCCGCCCGGGCAATTTCATCCGGCGTGCCCATTCTGCCTAGTGGGCTGGCTGCCGCAATTTTCTTAATTTCTTCTTCAACTGTGGATTTGTTTACTTCAGCTCTGTGCTGCATGATTTCTACAACTCGTTCCGTCTTAGTCCAGCCTGGAAGAATTGAATTAAAGCGGATACCATCTGATCCTAATTCCAGGGCCAGGGTTTTTGTTAACCCGATCGTGGCAGACCGGATGCTGTTTGAGAGCACCAGGTTTGGAATGGGCTGCTTAACTGAGTACGATGTGACCGTCACTACGCTGGCATGTTTGGATTCTTTTAGGTAAGGCAGGGCATTATTAATCATACGGACATGGCTCATGAAGGCAAGGTCGATCGCCCTTTGCCATGTTTCCTCATCAAAAGATTCGAATTTCCCGACAGGAGGACCGCCGGTATTAGTAACCAATAAATCCAACCCTCCCAGAATCTCGACAGTTTCTTGGATCAACTTCTGCGGCTGATCGTGATCTGCGGCATCACCCACAACATAAAATGCCTTCACCCCGGTGTCTTTAGTGATTTTTGCAGCAGCTTGGTCTAATTTTCCTGAATCCCTGCCGTTGAGGACAACCTGACAGCCTTCTTTGGCTAATATCATGGCAGTTGCAAATCCTAATCCACGGCTTGATCCACCCACAAAAGCTTTCTTTCCTTTTAATCCCAAATCCATCTTGTGTCTCCTTAAAATAACTCAATCTTTTCCTGAATGATGTAAAACTGGGGGTAATGATTTTCCACCCAGGTGATGACTTTTTGTAAACTCCTCTGGGTATGTTTTCCATCGTTGCTTAAATATGTGCAGCCGATAAGGGTTTCACTCCATTTGTCCTGGAAATCCAATTCCGCGACAGAGATATTAAATTCCCGCTGCAAACGGGAGATTAAGGGTTTGATCTGCCGCCTTTTATCTTTTAGGGAATTGCAGGCGGGAATATTTAAGTGGAGGGTAAGTAATCCAATTGCCATGGTAAAAAAAACAGTGCTGGATAATTAGAGTTGTGCTGTCCACCGCTGATTGCCGTATTGAGTTTTGGCCAGCAGCTGCGCATCTTCCTTCTCTGAAGAGGATAAGTCGCTTTGGTTAAAGTGCAGGTTCAGGGTATTCTGAAACCCGGTTTGGAAAGCCATGGCGGCTTCGTCCCAGGATACTTCACGTCCCATCACCCCTTCGACTGTTGCCGCTTTTTGAAGCAAAACCGCTGCTGCTTGATCCCGTTGTTCAGAATTTGAATATTTAAGGACCTGGATGATACGGGTCAAGTCGCCTTTTAGCGGGAGAGTTCCATGCTGCAGTATACCTTCTTTCTTTCGAGCCTGGGCGCTGCCAATTATTTTTTTCCCTTCAACTGTAATCTCAAAATCTGATGGATTTTCAAAACAAACTGGATGATTTATCGCGTCGGGATTTTTCCCCGTATGGACCTGTACAGGCAGACCTAATATTTTTAATGATTCGGATAGAGCTATAGACAAGCGCCGATAGCTTT
>CBDVDO010000439.1:0-1617 GCA_965372765.1 uncultured Anaerolineales bacterium | reverse complement strand
CATGGCTCGCTGCCAATCATGATAAAGAGACAGAAGTTTGGCTGATCTATTATAAAAAGAAGACAGGCAAAACTTCTGTTGAATACGGCGCTTCAGTAGAAGAAGCGCTGTGTTATGGGTGGGTTGATAGTATCATCAAGAAGTTGGATGATAAAAAATATTCCAGGAAGTTCACGCCGAGAAAAGAAAGCAGCAAGTGGTCACCCTCGAACAAAAAGCGCGTTGAGCAGCTGTTTAGGGAGGGATTGATGACGGAACATGGGCTGCAGAAGGTGGAAGCTGCTAAGCGGATTGGTAATTGGGACAATCCGGTGCAAAAACCAAAGTTGACATTTGAGATGCCAGCAGAGTTTGCAGAGGCGCTGAGAAAGGACAAGAGAGCACAGGAAACATTTAGCAATTTGGCGCCGACCTATCAGAAGCAGTATCTTGGATGGATAGAAGTAGCAAAGCGACAAGATACAAAAAAGAAGAGAATCAAAGAATCGATTCAATTGTTGGCGGAAGGGAAAAAGTTAGGGCTAAAGTAGGTTACGTAAGCTCAGCGATGAACTTGCCCTGGAAGAGGTGTTTGAATTACCATTAGAGACGAAAGTAAACATGAAAATAGACGGGACACTGGTAGAAAAATCTACGGTTAAGAATGTCATTGGTTTAATTCCTGGAAAGTTTGGTTATGAGTATTGCGTAGACTGTCTGGACCAGCAATTGGTTGTTGTTATGGCACAGTATGATAGCCCTCCGATTGGTCCTGAAGGTGTATATCCGGCAGCAAATGACAACGCGAGTGCTGTAGCCGTGATGCTGGAAGCCATCCGGGTTCTGCAGGAAACTGATTACCAGCCATACCGGTCATTCCTCTTTGTGGCTTATAGCGGGGAAGGTCTGGACGGAGGAGAGCCAGTCATTGATCCGGACGTGAAAAAATTCCTGCAAGCCAGAACGGGTTTCTCTAACTATAAGCTCGAAGCAATTGTCAAGTTACGAGGTCTGGGGGGAGGATCAGGCGATAGGCTGGAAGTTTCAGCCGGGGGCAGCCTGCGCCTGGCGCAGCTCTTTGAGAGATCGACCAAGCTTATGGGCACGGATGTCATACGCTCGGAAGAGACCATCGATATCAGCGTGATTTACACCGATGGTAGTGCTTCCAGTCAGAGCGGGCAGGAAGCCCCCGTGGTTCGTCTCTTTTGGGAAGGTTGGGGAGAGCATTCGCGCTTGCCCTCAGATTCCATGGAAAATATTTCGGCAGATAACCTGGAAGAGGCAGGCCGCGCCCTGGCTCTATCCCTCATGATCTTGGGGCGCGAGGTACAATATTAGTGGTGACGCAAGCAGATTAGTGGATTATCTGGGATATGTGCGACGAATGCTAGGAAAGTGATATTCTGTCATGGAACATTGAATTCAAATCGGGATGTTCCATCCTCTAGGGTTTCGACTTTTGATGTTTTTCCGATCAATTGGTACCAGGTGTTGCCCGGTTTGTATGCATAAACAGTCCCATCAGGGAAAGTTAAATCCAACGGGGCATTGTTATCCGAACGATTCCAATGAAGGTGATACCTCAATCCATCTCGAAAGGCATAAGCCTCGCCGTTCCCGGTAAACCTGACATTA
>CBDVDO010000438.1:0-1617 GCA_965372765.1 uncultured Anaerolineales bacterium | reverse complement strand
GGAGAAAGCGCTGCGGGATTGGCGGAAACAAACTGCCCAAAAAATGAAGGTCAACTCTGCCGTGGTTCTACCCCGGGAACTGCTTTACGCGTTGGTATCAAATAATCCAACAAATAGAGAAGAATTAGCCAAGGTGTTGGCAGATGTTCCCTGGAGATTGGAAAGATTTGGCGAAGATATCTTGTCTATATTATTAAAGGCTAGCATATCAAGGAGCGCTGAATGAAAATCCATTTTTACGGGGCTGCCAGAACAGTTACCGGTTCCATGCATCTGCTGGAAATCAATGATCATAAGTTGCTGCTGGATTGCGGCTTATTCCAGGGCCGCCGAAAAGAATCCTTCACCCGCAACCGGACATTTCCTTTTCGCCCAGATGAAATTGACGCGGTGATCCTTTCCCATGCTCATATCGATCACAGCGGCAACCTGCCCAATCTGGTAAAACAGGGGTTTAACGGTCCAATTTACACCACCAGCGCAACGGCTCACCTGGATAATATCATGCTGCTGGATTCTGGTTATATCCATGAAAAAGATGCTGAATATCTCAATAAAAAGCTCCAAAAACAGGGCAAACCGCTAATTGAACCACTATACACCAAGGAAGATGCTGCTCGGGTAGCTCCTCTGTTTCAGTGTGTCAATTATCAGGAATATTTTGACCCGACTCCCGGGGTAAAAGCCCACCTGGTGGATGCCGGTCATATTCTGGGATCCGCTGCGGTCGTTTTGGATATTACAGAAAATGGAGAAACTTCACGATTGTGGTTCTCCGGAGATATCGGTCGACCCGGACTACAGCTTATCAGTGATCCGATTCTTCCTGACAGCGCGGATATCCTGATCATGGAATCAACCTATGGCGATGAGAAAAAACGAGATCCAGAAACAGCTTTTTTTGAATTTCGCGAAGTGATCCAACGAACCATAGCCCGCAAAGGAAGAGTGATAATTCCCTCCTTTGCTGTTGGCCGCACCCAAGAGCTGGTGTATTGCTTGCATAAAATGGTTGAGGATGGAGATATCCCGTCAATCCCGGTCTTTGTAGATAGTCCGCTGGCTATTCGTGCCTCGCAGGTTTTCAGGGAACACCCGGAATGTTTTGATGAGGAAACCCGGGACTTTATCTCCGAGGATAAACACCACGCCGCATTGGATTTTGAGGGATTAAAATACACTCTTTCAGTGGAGGAATCCAAAGCAATTAATTTCACAAAACCTCCCTTTGTGGTCATTTCCGCTTCAGGCATGGCAGAAACAGGTCGCATTCTCCATCATCTAAAGAACCATATTGAGGACTCGCGTAACACAATTTTGATTGTGTCCTGGCAGGCTCCCCACACACTGGGCAGGCGGTTGGCCGAACAGAAAAAAGAAATCAAAATATTTGGGAAAACCTATAACCGCCGGGCAGAAGTGGTCACCATTAACGGCTTTTCCGCTCATGCCGGACAGCAGCTACTGCTGGAATATGCCCTGGCAACCCGGGAAACCCTAAAAAAGGTGTTCCTGGTTCACGGCGAACCCCGCGGCGCAGAGCCATTGATGGAGAAATTGCATGAAGCCGGCATACAGGATGTTGAGTATCCAGAAAGAGGGGAAGTGTTTGATATT
>CBDVDO010000437.1:0-1618 GCA_965372765.1 uncultured Anaerolineales bacterium | reverse complement strand
GCTGCCGCAATTATTGTCATTCACAACCATCCCAGCGGCGATCCATCACCCAGCCACTGATGACGTGGCGATCACCAAGGCCATGGTTAAAGCCGGGAATCTATTGGACATCCAGGTACTCGATCATCTCATCATTGGCCAGGGAAGTTTTATTTCACTAAATAGAAGGGGATTGGGTTTTTCAGAAAGTTAAAGGGTTGATCGGACTGAAAAACCGTGGAATTCGCCAGTATTTTCCAGCCAATGTTCTTTCACTTCGGTGACAGCTGAAGATCTAGATCCTCTTTGCAAGATGCGGAGCAATTCGGACAGCTGTTCTTTATCCCCCTCAGCAACTATCTCAACAGACCCATCCCGGCGATTTCTCACCCAACCTCTTAACCCGATATCACCGGCAGCTCCCATCACGTAATAACGGAATCCAACCCCCTGCACTCGTCCTATTACCCGGGCATGCAGCCGTTGGTCCTGGGGCTCATTCATTGTCATCCCATTCCTGTTCAATTTGGCTGCCCTGGAATTTACTGTAAATAAACACCCCAAGGAAGATCAAGAGGATCAGCAAAATCCCGCTGAGAATAAAAATATACGTCAGGTTTCTTCCCCTGGAAAACACATCCTGCTTCCAATCGTTTTCCAGTTCCTCCAAGGTAGTTCCGAGAGCGACTTCCACTCCCCGCTCGCAGCTGACCCCCTGATCATAGGCGTATATCATCGCCTGTATTCCTGTCACACCGTATTCCCGTTGAATATAATCCAGCAGTGAATTCGATTGAGCATAGGAGAGAAGAGCCAGGTCCGAATCAACAGGAAAAGCGATACAGAGGTGAGCAAACGGAATCAATCCCCTCTCTCCTTCCGCTTTTTCAAGGACTAAATCATAATCTGGGCGGGAAAAGGCTTCCATCTGGGAAGCAAGGCCTTCGTTAAACCAGGCAGGAAGATATTGATACTCACTGCCCATAAACCGGTAAAGCAGGATGTGGGTAATTTCATGCGGGATTAACCGCTGAATTTCCAGGGATTGATCTACTCCCGGAGGCAGGGATACAACAATTGAACCCAACACGGGATCCGCGTGTCCACCCACCCAGGTCTGACCAACGCTGGCCAGGGTGGATTGTAATTCTTCTTCGCTGCTGTAGATAAAAATTACTATCGGCTTATTTTCAGCGGGTTGTTGGAGCAGCTCCAAAACCTGGTCCAATCCACTTACAGCAGCATCCAGCACTTCCTGAGCCAGGATGATTTCACCCTCATACCAATAAATATTAAATGGTTCCTCAATCAGTTCCTGCCAATTATAGCGATTATCCAGATAGGTGAAGGAATAACCAGGGGTTTCTACACTCTCTCCATTTTCCAGGGTGAGATGGTAGGAGTAGGTAATATTAGAAAATGCCGGCAGCGGGCGCTGTGCCAAGTCATATACAAATTGGGCTTGACCCGGCGAGATGAATAAAACCTCACCAACAAATGTGGCTATACCCGGAGCCTGCAGCACCAGTGTGATCTGGCTAACCGGCACTTCGCTTTCAATCTCAATCCGGAAGACCAGTTCTCCACCGAAAGTATACTCAACCCCTTCATCCAGCACCTCAACGCCACCTTCTGCCTG
>CBDVDO010000436.1:0-1619 GCA_965372765.1 uncultured Anaerolineales bacterium | reverse complement strand
AAAAACGAAGTTCGTATATTAATTGTTGAGTCGACCGCAGGCGGTCGGCTTAATGAAGCGGTGTATCAAGGATACCGCATTGTAAGTCAGCCTGCGGCGGCCTAACAATACGGATCGAGCCTACTGCGTTTGCCTCCAAATTAAAATTTGTCGGCAAAACTTGCAACTCATCCGCCGCTCCATTGGAAGCAGAAGAATTATGAATACCGATTACCTAATTCTTGAGTTTGATGATAGTAAAGACGCGCTCATCGAGCCATCCAAGGTTTTGAAGCCAGTGGACGGGATTCCTGAGCAATGTGTCTTGCCCATCTACAACACAGTTATCGAGACATTGCAGGCAGATGGTTTGCTGACCCATGTAAAAGACATCGGGACATCTATGGGGCCCATGCCCGTGTACCGTATGACCCACGAGGGAAAAGACATTGCCGTGGCTCACCCTGGTTTTTGTGCTCTTTTTGTTGCTGCGGTTCTCGAGGAACTCATTGCCTTTGGTTGCAGGAAGTTTATCGCATGTGGCTCCGCTGGTGTTTTGGATAGTGGCCTGGCTAAGGGCATGGTTGTTGTGCCGAACATAGCAGTTCGAGATGAGGGCACCTCATATCACTATGTCTCACCCCGTCGAGATATCGCAGCACAGGACGATGTGGTACAGATTATTCAGGCTGTGCTGGAATCCCATGGGGTACCATACGAGATCGGCAAGACATGGACAACGGACGCAATATATCGGGAGACAACGGCTCGCATCGCCAAACGGAAAGCAGAAGGATGTCTGACGGTAGAGATGGAATGCGCCGCATTCCTTGCTGTAGCAGCGTTTCGGGGTGTGCGGTTCGGTCAACTACTCGCTACAGGAGATGACGTTAGCGGGCAAGAGTGGGACCCCAGACATATGGAGGAGCACAAGTCGTTTCCGGAACGGTTGTTCTGGTTGTCCGTCGAAGCCTGCATGAAACTGTAAGAGAGGGGCTTCCAACAACCGGGTGCAGGCGACACGGTTACCCGCGCGCCTGACCCGAAGCGTTATCTCAAAAATACTTGACAAATGTATATATGTGGTATATACTTAATATACAATGAATAATTACATAATATTACAGGAATGTGTTGGTTTCGAATGGGATCAACATAATGCTAAGAAAAATTGGGAAAGACATAAAGTAACACCGGCTGAATGTGAACAGATTTTTTTCAATAAGCCACTGATTATTGCTGATGATACAAAACATTCTCAATCTGAAAGGCGATTTTATGCATTAGGAAAAACTGATTTACACCGAAGACTATTTATTGTGTTTACCATCAGAAACAATTTAATTCGAATAATATCTGCAAGGAATATGAGTAGAAAAGAAGAAAGGAGCTATGAAAAACATGAAGAAAAATAAAATACCAAAATTCAGAACCGAAGAAGAGGAAAGAAACTTTTGGAGTTCTCATGACTCCACTAAATACATTGACTGGTCAAAGGCAAAGGATATCACCTTATCTAATTTAAGACCTTCTGTAAGAAGTATTTCAATCCGCCTTCCAGAAATAATGGTTGAGGAATTGAAATTATTAGCCAATAAAAGAGATATCCCTTATCAATCACTAATGAAAATTTATATTTC
>CBDVDO010000435.1:0-1679 GCA_965372765.1 uncultured Anaerolineales bacterium | reverse complement strand
CGGATATGGTGCCCCTCCCGGGTTTTTACCCGACTCCTGCTCCCAAGAAATTCCCCTGCTGGGAGACCTTTTCTTTCCGACGCCCCACTTGGCCCCGATTATTCCCTAATCTGGTCCAGTTTATAAACTCTGATTGGTAAAAGCCAGCTGACACAACCCCGGTCAATCACCTTGACACAATGCCCCCCACTCCGTATAATCTACCTGCTGTATAACAAAGGAATTTTCACGATTATTCGTGTCGAGATAAGAGCAGGAGTTGATGATATGACACCTCTACCAAAACAACGTACTTCCCGGGGTCGAAAGAACCGCCGGCGCGCGCATGATGCGTTAAAACCAAAGCAGTTGGTGCAATGCAGCAATTGTGGTGAAAAACGTCTTCCGCACCGTGTTTGCCCCCATTGTGGTTTCTATCGAGGCCGCGAGGTTGTAGCAAAATAAAAGCTTTACTGTCAATTATGAAAAACCTTCAGACTGGCCGTGACTCTCACGGCCGTCTGTGTTTTAATCATCAATAGGTTATAATAGAAAAAGTCCATATTTGAGCAATAAGTCAACAACTTGGGAGTAATTATGGCAACAACTGAACGTCCCCCGGGAAAGACAACCATCGCCTCTGGTGTTCTGGTCACAATTATCAAATTAACCGCGCTTCAGGTGGACGGTGTCAGCCGCCTGGCGCAAGTCCCCAGCAGCGTGAACACGTTATTCAGCCGTAATCGCGATGATGGCGTAGAAATCACAATTGAAGAGGACGGGCAGGTTTATGTGGATTTGCACTTGATTCTTACTGACAAAGTCGAGATTCGCCAAACAAGCAAAAAAGTCCAGGATGAGGTTTCAGAGGCCATTTCCAAAATGGTTGGCATGGAGGTGGGATCGATTAATGTACACATCGAGGATATTGATTATCAGAACAGTCAATCTCTTGAGGCCTGAGTAGTATGAAGGACCGAACCAGAGCGCGCGGGGTTGCCCTCCAGGCTTTGTATGAATTAGATGTCACCAATCACCCTGTTGGCACAGTTCTCATAGAACGTACCGCAAGTTCTGAATTGGATGACGAACTGGTTTTATTCTTCCGATCAATCGTTCTGGGAGTTTGGCCAATCCGGCAGGAATTAGACAGTTTTATCTCCGAACATGCACCTGATTGGCCGTTAGACCAGGTAGCAATTATTGATCGAAATATCATCCGTATTGCCCTCTGGGAATTTGCTGTAGCTGATGACATTCCACTAAAAGTGGCAATCAATGAAGCAGTAGAGTTGGCAAAAACATATGGCTCTGACAGCGCTCCCAGGTTTGTAAACGGCGTGCTGGGCAGCCTGGCAGATCGCCAACACGAAATATCACAATCCATTCAGAAAATTCAATCTCAAAAAACAGCCTAATCATTATGAATATTTTCGGTATTGGACCCCTGGAAATTATATTTGTCCTTATAATTGGAATCCTGTTCCTGGGTCCTGAAGGAATGATCGAAGCAGGTCATAAATTAGGGAAATTTATGAGTTCTACTATCCGCTCCTCCTGGTGGCAGAATGTTCGCCGGGGTGTGAATGAAATACAACATCTACCCCAACGCTTAATGAGGGAAGCTGAACTTGAGGAACTGAATGAAATCAAGAAACTGACAAAAGACAGCTTGTCGAGTATAGGAAATAAGGATTTAA
>CBDVDO010000434.1:0-1692 GCA_965372765.1 uncultured Anaerolineales bacterium | reverse complement strand
CCTATATGGCGCAGAACCCGGTAAGATAGAAATAATTTCCCCCGGAGTTGATTTGAGCCGTTTTTACCCCATTCCTCCTGATGAAGCAAAGGAATATGCCGGTATCCCGCCGGACGAGCGAATGCTGTTATTTGTGGGAAGGATCGAACCCTTAAAGGGAATCAGGACATTAATGCGGGCAATCTGTTATTTGCGAGAAAACGGCGGTGTAGAGAAAAACCTTTGCCTGGCTGTGATTGGCGGAGACCTGGAAGACCACGATGGAAAAGAATCAGAGGATATGCGTCTTTTGAATCAATTGCGAGATGAGTATGGCCTGCAGGATATGGTCACTTTCCTTGGCAAACAAAATCAGGATTCATTACCCTATTATTATTCTGCTGCTGAGATGGTGATCATGCCTTCACATTACGAATCATTCGGCATGGTTGCTTTGGAAGCGATGGCTTGCGGCACACCGGTCATTGCGTCTCATGTCGGGGGATTAATCCACCTGGTGGAAGATGGGGTAACCGGCTACCATGTACCGGTGGATGATCCAGTTGCGCTCAGTGAGAGAATATACGGACTGCTGCAGGATAAAGCCCTCCGCTACCGAATGGGTCATGATGCTTTTGCTTTTGCGAAAAAATACGGATGGGAGGATATCACCGAGCGCATGATCCAGCTTTACCGGGAATTGCTAAATAGCTCAAACTGACGGAACAAATTAAATCCAAGCCTCCGAGGTTTCTAGAACATCGGAGGCTTTTTTGTTTAACTAATGCTTCCAGCCGCTCTCCCCGCAGCCCATCCTGTAGAAAATGCGGCCTGCAGATTGTAACCCCCCGTATCTGCGTCCACATCCAGGATTTCCCCGGCAAAGTATAGTCCTTGAATTAACTTAGATTCCATGGTTTCCGGATTAACTTGGGAAGTATCCACTCCGCCGGTAGTGATAATGGCCTGGTCAAATCCCT
This sequence comes from uncultured Anaerolineales bacterium, assembly GCA_965372765.1. GTDB lineage: Bacteria > Chloroflexota > Anaerolineae > Anaerolineales > UBA11858 > B10-G9. Next base: position 733 of record CBDVDO010000434.1, on the reverse strand, counting down.
TATGGCCGGAGATCATAAACTGGAAATCATCTTTGAGCCAGGATCGGAGATGTTTTCGTTCTGCGCTGGATATTTGACTGAGCTTTTTATCCCTGGGAATCCCTGTTTGCTCAGTACAGACTGGGATCAGTTTTTTAGGAAGCAGCTCTTCAAGCAGAGAACTAAATTGTTTCCGGCCTTGAGATTGAATTTCTCTCAACAGGCGGGCATCGAGAGCTGCCTGATCCAGGGCTGGTTTTAGATCAATTTTAATCTTCACCTGATGGCCTTCCTCAATATAGTTCACGATTTGCCGGCTCAAGGTTAAGATCACCGGTCCCGAAAGGCCAAAATGGGTGAACATCATTTCTCCGAACATTTGGGTAAGTTTTTTTTCATTTACCCAAACACTGATGGTAACGTTTTTCAAACTCAAACCCTGCAAATTTTGAGCGGTATCTCCCGCAGTAAGAAGTGGAACCAGCGCGGGGCGGAGAGGTATGATCTTGTGTCCGGACCGCCGGGCAAAAGCATATCCGTCCCCTGTAGATCCTGTACCAGGATATGCCTTACCGCCAGTTGCCAGGATTACAGCTGATGCCTGATATGTTTGGTTTTCCGTTACAACCTGATGGATTTTTCCTCCCTGGCTGATTAGATCAGTTACGGCTGTACCTGTAATTAATTCCACTCCCAATTTCTGGATCCAGGTAAGCAGCACTTCGAGGACATCCCGGGCTTTTTCGCTTTCTGG
>CBDVDO010000433.1:0-1709 GCA_965372765.1 uncultured Anaerolineales bacterium | reverse complement strand
AATCCATTCTTGTAGAGTCATCCATCCCATGTTGGGGATCTGCGCTTTCGAGTTCAACCTGGACAGCAGCAATCTCTACGGTAAGAAGCTCCATCTCTGTCACCCGTGTACCGAGTTGAGATATTGCGATGTCCGAAGCCCGCATCCTTCCTTCCAATTCCAGCACATCTTCACTTTCCCGGATTAAGCGGGATAAATCCTGCAGAAGGATTTCGCGCCAAGCCTGAACACCTTGGAGAGCATATTTGTTTTCCGGAGCCCGAATTTGAAGCCGCCACTTTCCAACATCATACCAAAACAAGTCCTGCAGTTCCTGAAACTCTGCAGCAGAGATATCCTCCCAATAAGGATCAAGATCTCGCAGTTTATCTAAGGTCAGATTGGCTACACGCTCAGAGGTGGCAATCGCATTAATCTGAGATAGCTGCCAATTTTTATAATCATCCACATTAAAAGGTTCCGCTTCGGCATAGGTTGCCAGGGAGGAAACATCATTCACCCTGGTGATGTCGATGCCGATGAACAAATCAGCAGTTGCTCGTTGGAGAGGTGGAAAGAGATGAACAGTACCCCAGGCTATCAATCCTGACATTAAAAATACTGTGATCAGGATAGGCCAGGTTTTTATAAACTGGACAAGCTTCTCCCGCAGTTTCCACTCGTTCATCAATTTAAACTCCCATATTAAAATGTGAAATTATTATATTTCCGATTTTTATACCACCGCCAGAAAGGGCCAATTATCTTTCTGATCCAGTACTTAGCAACCAGTATGGAAAACCAACTTCCACCGTCCCGGCGATGAATCTGCAGCATATCCGACCAGCACTTATCATCAGCGGTGATCGTTTTTGACCGATCGTGAATCCGGAAATCTGCCCATGTATGGCCTGCATAATAATGAATCGGAGAAATTTTAGCCAAACGGACCCATAAATCATAATCCATAGCAAAAAACATCGTAGGATCCAGGGGACCTACTTCTTTCCACAAGTCTGCCCGCCAAAATGCTGCTTGTTGTGGAATATAAACTCGGCCCCGCCGTAATTTTTGGTAATTTGTTTCCCGGGCATTAAACCGTCCCAACCCCTTACCATTGTGATTAATCAGGTTTACATCTCCATAGACCAACCCAACTTCGGGATTCTCAATAAAGAATTGGACCGCTTCAGAAACCGCCTGGGGATGGTATCTATCATCCGAGTTCAACCAGGCAAATATCTCTCCTGTAGCTTGTCGAAATCCTTTATTTATCGCATCAGTCTGACCCTGATCTTTTTCTGAAACCCACCAGGCGATCTTGTCTTGAAATTGTTTGATAATTTCAACACTCCCATCAGTAGAGTCTCCATCCACAATAATATATTCAATCCGGGGATAACTCTGGTTCAGGACCGAAGTAATCGTCTCAGCCAGGAACTCAGCCTGGTTGAACGAAGGGGTCACGATGGAAACCAGCGGGTCAGTCACCATGATTTCCACTCTCCCAGTTCATAAAATTCTTTCACGACGTCCCGGGTATCAGTATCGATTCTCTCAATTTCAGAATCAGTGAGACGTTTCTTCCAGTTCCTCAAGTTTGCCAGGCTGTTCAACCTCACGGCGTGTTCATCATACACTGCAACTTCATTGGGATTGCTGGCTTGGGTTGACCTGATGATTCTTTCCTCAATCTTTTGCGAAAAAACAATCCCTAACTTCTGGAAAAG
>CBDVDO010000432.1:0-1723 GCA_965372765.1 uncultured Anaerolineales bacterium | reverse complement strand
AGGAAAGAATTATGAATTTGGATCTTGAAGGAAAGGTTGCCTGGATTGGTGGCGCCAGCAAGGGGCTGGGAAGGGCATGTGCTGAATCGCTGGCTGAAGAGGGCGCAAAAGTCGTTCTTACCGCCCGAAACCAGGAAAATTTGGATGAAGCAGTTAACGCGCTAAGAAACAGGGGCTGTGAAGCAGTCGGGATAGCAGCTGACCTGGGATCTCCCGAAGCGGTTGAGTCAACAATACGCAACGCCCTGGCTACGTTTGGGAAAATAGACATTGCAGTCATAAATTCTGGCGGCCCCAAGGCCGGCAAGTTCATGGAGTTGACGTCTCTGGATTGGCGGGAAGGATATTATCGCACATTGGGATATGTCACTGATGTTTGCCGAATGGTTATTCCTTCCATGGTTAACAATAAATGGGGAAGAATTATTACCATTACATCAATTGTTGCTTCCGAACCGGCTTCAGTTCTTGCTTTGTCCAGCGTATTTCGTGCAGGTGTGCTGAATCTGGTCAAAATGCTTTCCCAGGATTTCGCCAGGGAGAATATCACAGTGAATAGCATCAGCCCTGGAGCATTTAAAACTGATCGGGCGATACAGTTGATGCGGGATCGTTCGGCTCGAACCGGTGAAACACTGGAGCAGATTGAAAATGAAACTGTTAAGAATTTGCCAATGGGGCGATACCAGGTCCCTGATGAGTGCGGAGCGGTAGCAGCTTTTCTGGCTTCCGAACGCGCATCCGGTATAACAGGACTGGATATGCGGGTGGATGGCGGCATTTCAAAAAGCATTTAATTTTTGTTTGTGGACTTCAGAAAAAGATGGTTCTGACACCTGCAGATGCGGAAATGGACAGATGAGTAGTGATATAAAAACAACGGATAATTATTTGTGGCAAAAAGAAATTGAAAGACACCGAGTCGGAGTTGTAGTTGCCTGTCGGATGAAATCCTCCCGTTTGAAGAAAAAGGCAATTCTTCCGATTGCGGGAGTTCCATCAGTGGAACGCTGTTTGCAGAACTGCCTGCGGTTTCCTTATGCTGGAGTAGTTGTTCTGGCTACCTCCACCCTGGAAGATGATGCTGTTCTTAAAGACTATACTCTGGGCGGTAAAGTGAAGTTCTGGCGGGGTGACCCTGATGATGTTATTAAACGCTATCTGGGAGCCTGTGAGGAGTATGGCATTGATGTTGTGATACGGGTCACAGCCGACTGTCCGGTGGTGTCCCCAGGGATCGCGGAGCACCTGTTGCAATCTCATTTTGAAACTGGTGCGGACTATACCGGACCAAATAAATATGCGGTGGGGTCTAATTCGGAAATCTACAATGTTTCCGCTCTAAGGCGGGTGATTGAGTTATTAGGTCAAGCTGATTATTCTGAATATATGACTTGGTATATGCGTAATAATCCACATATTTTCAAAGTTAATATTGTTGATCTTCCTTCGGATTATATTCGTGATTATCGCCTGACGCTGGATTATCCGGAAGATCTTGAAATGTTTGAGCAGCTCTATACTTCTCTAGAAGCGAAAGGAATGGTTCCTGATATAAAAAATGTTTTCAAAATCCTTGACGCCAACCCTGATATTGCAGCGATAAACGAACACCTGACTGTGAAATATCGAGTGGATCAGCCCTTGATTGATAAACTCGACCGCGTTACACGAATCGAAATCGACAAGTGAATCATTCTTTTATCATCCGCACAGATTCATC
>CBDVDO010000431.1:0-1737 GCA_965372765.1 uncultured Anaerolineales bacterium | reverse complement strand
TCGTATGCCCTGATTGTCTCTCCCCGAGATGAGATCCGGCAGGTAGCCAACCTGATGTTGATCCGCAACCTCACTCTGGACGAGATCATCCACCTGGAAGAAACAATTGAAAGGGATTTAGATCTGTCGGCGCTGGTGGTTGGTATCGGTGGTGTGGGGTTATATCCTTCCATGGTTATCGAGACCGGTAATCTGGATTGGCTCATTCATGTCATTGGCCATGAATGGACCCACAATTTCCTCACAATCCGGCCGTTGGGAGCTAATTACTACACCAGCCCGGAACTGACTACGATTAATGAAACTATCGCGGATCTTTCTGCAGACGAAATTCAAAGGGAAACCTTCCTGCTCTACTACCCGGAATTTTTACCAGCGGAATCTGTCATAGAGGAATCTGAAGGTAATCCGCCCCCCGATACCCCGGATCCAATTCCTGAAGGAGATGTTTTTGATTTTCGGGCGGAGATGCATATTACCAGGTTGGAGGTTGACCGCCTCCTGGCAGACGGAGAAATAAAAGAAGCGGAAGATTACATGGAAACCCGCAGGATGTTTTTCTGGGAGAACGGCTATTTGATCAGGAAATTAAACCAGGCATATTTTGCTTTCCACGGTTCTTATGCTGCTGCCCCGGGAGGTGCGGCGGATGCGGCAGGAGTGGATTTAGGCAGCCAACTACGGGATCTGAAGGCAAACGCGCCTTCTTACGCAGCATTTATGCGTGAAGTAGCCTGGAAATGGCGACTGGATCAATTTCAGCTTCTTTTTAAGGAAAACTACTAATCTAAAGATGATTTTAAAAATAATATAAGAAATAAAAATATGTCATCAGGGGACGATATTATTGGTACAATGTTGGAATAGTTAAATAGAGGAGATTTTGTGAAAAATAAAAAATATTTCTTATTAGTATTGATCATGGTGTTATTAACAGCGGCTTGTTCCACTGCTGCTGAACCAGAAGCAGCGGTACCGACGCCGACAGAGCTGATTGAAATCATCGAAACTGATTTGCCAGCTGCAGATCCAATCTGTCAGCCAAACCTTCCCCCGCCGCAGCCAAGTGCCCAAGATTTGGCAAATTATTCAATCGATCCGGCTAGCGATTGGATCATAGGGCCGGAAAATGCCCGGATCACGATTGTTGAATATGCTGATTTCCAATGTCCATTTTGCTCAGAAGCTTCCATCATCTTGAAAGACATCCAGGAGAAGTATCCTGAGGATGTGCGGATTGTGTATCGACATTTTCCACTTGTGAGCATTCATGACAAAGCCACTTTAGCTGCCCAGGCTTCAGAAGCAGCCGGCCTGCAAGGTGCGGATGCGTTCTGGTCTATGCATGACATGTTGTATGAAACCCAGACAGCCTGGTCTATGTTCACCGTCGAAGAATTTGGCAGCTGGCTGGTGGATCAAGCCGTAATATTGGAATTGGATGCTGAGCAGTTTGAGCTTGATTTGTTCAGCGAAACGATTGTGGCTGAGGCAGAAGCCACCTGGATTGACGGCCAGGAAATGGGCCTTCAGGGCACCCCCTCAATAAAAATCAACAGCCTGTACGACGCCCAGGCAGACCCCCAAAGGTTAACCACAATCGTGGAAATGATTAAACTTGAAGAGCAGCAATTTTCCGAATGTCCTTCAATGACAGTGGATACTGAAACCACCTATCTTGCCACTATTGAGATTGAAAGTGGAGATATCGTGATTGAATTGTTCCCGGATGCCGCT
>CBDVDO010000430.1:0-1771 GCA_965372765.1 uncultured Anaerolineales bacterium | reverse complement strand
TCAAGGGCGCTTATTATTAAAAACCGGGCTTGGCTCCACCCGCATTGTAGATGTCCTGGCGGGAGAAATGCTGCCCAGAATTTGCTGATCAACGCTTGCTCCCCCCAATCTTTGGTTCTGTTCCCCTCTAAAAGTTTATTTCTGGCTAACTTACCTGCTCTATTGCCGCGTATATTAACCTATTTGTATATAATATAACTAGAGTTTAAAACAGAATCTCTCAAGGAGTCCTCACTTATGATGGCTACTAAGATCTATCCTGTGCTTGTACTCTGCGGCAGGGACTGTAAACGAAGAGAATTACTCAGAGTTCTTGACCCTGAAGGAAAATATCCTTCCAAAGTCTTGCTGCCCATGCTAGGAAAACGGGTTATTGACTGGCAGCTGGAAGCACTCCAAGCCTCATCTCATGTCGGTGAAATTTACCTTTTAGGGTTAACGCAATCTGACTACCCCATCAAAGACCCAATCCATCACATACCGATTGATACCACATCCACTATCCTGGAAAAAATTTCTACTGGCAGCAAAATAATTTCAAAGAATTTCCCGGATCTGAAACACATAATAATCAGTACAGGAGATACACCAGCTATTACCACAGAATCCATCGACCTTTTTTTCAGGGAACTGATCCAGCACAGCGATGCAGATGTTTTGCTTACAGGAGTTCCCGAAGACATCACCCTGGAGGTATTTCCGGATCACGGCAGAGTTGTAGGCAGGTTTAAAGATCAAGATATTTATCTTGGGGAAATGTTTGCCCTGCGTTACGACAAACTCCCCATTCTTGAGGAGGAAATCGATCAACTCGCCACCAGGCGCCGGCAGTTTAACCGCAGGGCAGATACATCAAAACTTGGACCCATCTTGCGTTATCTTGCCAGGAAGTCGGGTTTATGGGTGATGATTATTAAGTATTTACGGGGAATTCTCACTCTTGGTGAACTTGAAAGGGTCCTCTCAAAGGTCTACAAACTGAAAATAAAGACTGCTATCATCCCTGATCCCGGATTCGGTATGGATCTGGACTTGCCCGAAGATTATCAAAAATTGTCCGACTATATAAAGCAAACGAAATTATCATCAATCTCTGAATTCAACTACTAAGTGGGTCAGCGGGTGAATGAGCCCGTTCGCATCTTCATTAGCAGCTCGCTACTAAATAAGTGGGCTAAGCAAAGTAGATATCGGTGTCAAAAGGACACAGTACCAAGAAATATTTGGCACTGTGAATCATCCATAGTAAAATTTAATTACTGAATCTCAACTACCGGAGGCCACGAATGAAATCTGTAATTACTCATCAAATTACCGACAATCTGTTCCTGATTCGCACTATAGACCGAAAACTTAAGTATTTTGAAGCCTTATGGGAAGTTCCTGAAGGCATGGTTTACAACGCTTATTTGCTCAAGACTTCCGAGGGCGGGGTTTTATTTGATACCACAAAAGCCAACTACACCGAACCGTTTCTAGAAGCTTTGCGCGACCTGATTGACCCAAAGGAAATCAAGCATCTAGTTGTTCATCATATGGAACCCGATCACAGCGGCGCGATGCCTGCTGTTCTGGAGACCATCGGAGACCATGTCCAGGTTTGGGGTCATCCTTTCGCAAAGCGGTTGATTAAAAGCCTTTATGGCCTCGAACCCAATTTCCAGACTGTCAAGGATGACACAGTACTGGAAATTGGCGGCAAAAAGCTGACTTTCCGACAAATGCCCTGGCTTCACTGGCCTGAATGCATGATTACCTATATCCCTGAAGA
>CBDVDO010000429.1:0-1777 GCA_965372765.1 uncultured Anaerolineales bacterium | reverse complement strand
TTTCCCGGTGGAATCCAACAAAGCAGGTAATCAGGCTTACTGTCCTTTTGGGGATAGATTACAATTCGGTCTGGCTGCTTTAACATCTTTCCTCCTTTCATTGTTGGAAAAACATACTTTCCAGGTGTCTTTCTTGGGCGTTGTTGAACTCGAACCTTAACCTGCGGGTTAGGGTATAAAATCCAATGATCTGTAAGTTCAAGATTTTTCGCTTCTAAATCTTCTCCTTGCTGCCGGTAAAACTGTTCCAGAGCATTCCCCCCAGCCCCATACCGGATTGGTATTCTTCTCCCTTTAAAAACAACTTTTCTACTTTTAATGAAAGCAGATCTTTGGGATCAAGCAGCAGAGGGTCCTGGTTCAAAATTACCATATCTGCTATTTTTCCTTCTTCCAGGCTCCCCCGTTCTTTTTCATCAAAGCCAGTCCAGGCTATTTCGTAGGTATACATTTTTAGAGCATCAACAATCGAAACCGATTGATCCGGATCATAAGGATGATTACAAGCTCCATAGATTCCCTCAATTGGGTCAGGATGAGTCACGGGTGCATCTGATCCACCGCTGAGATGTATCCCCGCATCCAATATCGACTTCAAAGGGGAGCTTGTTTTAACCCGTGATCCGAGGATTTCATTTAAGTATTCTAGAGGCTCTAAAGGGCTGATTAAAAATCCAGATTGAACCGTAATTCCAATTCCCAATTCGGCGATTTTTTTCAAATCATCGGGAGGAATCAGGCAAGCATGAATTAGTGTGTGCCGATGATCTTCCCGGGGATAATCCAGCAAGGCGGCTTCAAGTGCCTTAACTGCCCGGGAAACAGCCGCGTCCCCGATAACATGCATTTCAATCTGCAGACCAGCCCGGTTTGCTTTCTTGGCAAATTCCAATACCTCTTCTTCGGTTTGGTAAAGAATGCCTTTATTGTCCGGGTCATTGCTGTACGGCTCATGTAACGCCGCATCACAGGCACCAAAACACCCATCAAGAGCGGTAGCGAAACATCCGCCAATGCGGGGAAGTTTGCGTTTGAGGGCCTTTTCCACTTCCATGGTTTGAAAGAACAGCCGTGTTTGAAATTTATTTTTCTTACTTCGGGCTCTGGCAATTAAACTAACAAGTGTAATATCCAGATCATTGGGAAATCCTATTCCTTCCGTTGCGTGAATTACCCCGATCCCTTTTTCTGCCAGGAGATCATATCCTTTCAGGATGCCTTTAACGAGATCCAGGGGAGAAACCAATGATGTCGCATAATCAACCCCTGCATAGTAGGCCTCATTAAACATGTGACCTTTTCCCTCCTGAAAACCTGGTAAATGTTTAACTTCGTCAGGGAACTTATCCAACAGTTTTGAATTAAAAACCGCTGAATGCCCATCGTAACAAGCAATAGTCAGGGGGATATCAGGACTGACTTCATCCAGTTCTGCCCGGGTAATCAACCGCTTTTCTTTGACGCTGTGTTTTGACACCCCAAAGGCGATAACTATATTCAATTTATTATTTTGTTTTAAGAAATTTCGAATAATCTCTTGAATTTCTGGGATATCATTCGCTTCTCGCACGTCAAAGTAGGAGGCAGCGATTAAGGCCCAATTGGAGAAGTGCAGGTGCCCGTCCCCAAAAGACGGCAATAATACCCGATTCCCTAATTCTGTTACTGAACCATGTTTTTCATATTCCGGGGGTAAGGAATCTCCCAAATAGATAATTCGTCCTTGCTCTTCAACCAGGTAATTATAAATATTGTTGTCAGCATCCAATGAAATTAT
>CBDVDO010000428.1:0-1789 GCA_965372765.1 uncultured Anaerolineales bacterium | reverse complement strand
AATAGAAAGCTGACCCAGTCCAGAATATCCCATCTTCCTTCTTTTTCCCAGCGAATCAAATCCTCTGGATCGGCTGTAGTGCAAAATGCATCATTAAGATTCAAACAGCAATTACCGCATTGCACACACTTAAATTTCTCCATTTCAGTTTCAACCCAGATACCGTCTTTACCGCGTTCATTTGTACTGGAATACGAATTTACCCACATCACCCGGCTATATATTTTAGCAATATCTGTCATATCCGGGGTTACTTTCAGAAATGCCCCGGCAAGCAGTTCTCTGAATTGGTGCCAATTATAAAATATTTTCTTTTGATTTTTATCGGTTTGGTACCAGATACCTATATGTTCAGTGAAATCAGATGACTCTTTATGTCTACCCGGCCAGGTCTTTCCGCCTACAAGAAGAACATAGATGTCTGCAAACAATTTTACCTGTTCAGGCTTACTTGAAGAAAGATCTTTCACTATTTCAGTCACAGCTTCTTCCGGGCTTAGGAATTTTTTATATCTTTCAGTCACTATCACTTCTCCAGGCGTAAACGAATCAGAACATGATGATGAGTTCAAATTTAATTATTGATGCAAGACGGCAGGGGGACATTCTCAACAGCAGAAAAATCGATCACTTTATTTGTCTTAAATCTAAGTGACGGCTGAGCATATCCTTTACAAGCATTCCCGGAGATTTATCCGCACTCACGATTTTTGCAATATCTGCTTTCACCTGATCGGTTATGCCCAAGTTTTCGGCTGCTTTCATGGCATAGTCATAGGCTGAATATACATCGGAGCCTGTAATTTCATACCCCCATCCCTCGACCAGCCAATGCAGTGAAGCTATGGCCACACCAAGGGCGAATTTTGGATTTTTATCCAGGTAATCCCCGGCAGCACGGTTCAGCGTCTTTGGTTCACACGGGCTCTGGTGAGCAAGCTTAAGCGCCAGAGGTAACAGACCCAGAGATTTTGCCGTGGCAAACCATTTTCCTTCTTCGCCCGGCGTTGATTCAATCAGGTCTTCCAGGATTTCATGTTGGTCTTTCATCGGGTATTTCTTGGCAATACTCCTGAAAGTTGCCAGATTGGTTCCGCCTCTGTTCACCGTCAGAGAATACAGTTGGTAAGCCTCCTCATATAACCCGGAGGACAGCAAAATTCCTTCACATGCCTGATCTATCGCGATCTGACTGTCATTCAGCCCGCATGAGGCTTTGGCATACTTAATCGCGTCTCCCTTCTTCCCCATCGCAACCAGCGCTTGAACGCCATATTTTCGGTAATGCCAGGAAATATGTGGCGCAAATTCCAGCAAGTCCAATAATTCCTGATGCCTGCCGGATGAAAGCAGACAGGACAGGCATGCGCTGGTGCCGTTGAAATAAGAATACGAGCCCTGTCTGGTTTCTTCCCAACTGCGGCGTACTATTGACAGAAGCTCATCTGCCCATCTTGAAGCAGTTTGGGCCGAACCGCACACTTCACCCCAGTGTTCTCCCAGTTTATCCAGAAAACCGACACCATCCTCATTGAAAGCATCCCAGAGCCGTTCCAGCCATTTTCCCCTCGCTTTTTCGTCGGCAGGTGCTTTGATTACAACATCCACCAACACATCCATTGCATTATACACAGCCGTTCCCAAAGCACCGGAGGATGAGTCCACATGCTGCAAAGCGGGCCAGAGCTTTTCCATAAATCTTATGGACCCTTCAGCTCCCAATACAGGATCCTTCCGGGTAGCCTTTTTTATCTCGGAAACCGCCTCCTTGATCCGCTTGCACGCCAGT
>CBDVDO010000427.1:0-1799 GCA_965372765.1 uncultured Anaerolineales bacterium | reverse complement strand
CATGGCTTCAAACAAGCCATCGAAATCGCTCCGTTGATAAGGAAGCAGTTTATCAAGGGCATCCTGCCGATCTTCGACTTTGTCAGCCAAGATCATTTTTTGCACTATGGGCAGTCTTTCCGGCTCAAAGAACATATGCTCTGTCCTGCAGAGGCCGATGCCTTGCGCTCCATAGGATCTTGCGCGGCGGGCATCTTCAGGATAATCTGCGTTTGCCCAAACCATCAATCCGCGGGTTGGCCAGCCTTTCGGTGCCTTGCGAATATCCTGGGAGGCAGAAATTTCGTCAGCCCAATCCAGAAGTTTCATTAATTCTGTCTGTTCTTCAAGGGAAGGAGCAATTGTAGGGATTTCCCCTAAAAATATTTCACCACTTGTGCCATCAACGGAAAGGTAGTCCCCTTCTTTAACTGTAACTCCATTGGATACCAGTTCCCGTTTTTTCATATTAATTCGAATACCAGAGGCTCCCACAACACAAGGAACTCCAAATTGACGAGCTACAACTGCCGCATGGGAAGTTGCTCCACCTTCGCTAGTGAGAATGCCTTTGGAAGCCAGCATGCCATGGACATCATCCGGTTTAGTGAAAGGCCGGACCATAATCACATCCTGCCCTTCCTCTTTGGATTTTTCTTCCGCAGTATCGGCATCAAAATATACCCGGCCAACGGCTGCTCCCGGGGATGCATTTACACCAGTACCGATCATTTTGCCATCTTTCTCAGCTTTTTCTTTTTCAGCAGGATCAAACTGGGGGTGCAGCAGGGTATCAACCTGGTCCGGGGTCACTTTCTGAACAGCTTCTTCCTTGGAAATTAAACCCTCACCAACCATGTCCACAGCGATCTGGACAGCCGCTTGTGCTGTCCGTTTCCCATCCCGGGTTTGAAGCATCCATAGTTTTCCCCGTTCGATAGTAAACTCGACATCCTGCATTTCACGGTAATGTTTTTCTAGATTTAAGGTGATGTCCTGAAATTCTTTGTACACTTCGGGCATATCATCGTTCAATTCATCAATGGGGTCAGCATTGCGGATGCCCGCAACCACATCTTCACCCTGGGCATTGAGCAGATACTCTCCCCACAGTTTGTTTTCTCCGGTGGAGGGATTTCTAGTAAAAGCAACTCCTGTACCAGAAGCTTCTTCCATATTTCCGAAAACCATGGTCATTACGTTGACTGCAGTGCCCAAATCGTGCGGAATCCCTGCAGCGTTTCGATAATCTATAGCCCGCTTTCCATTCCAGGAAACAAAAACAGCTTCCGTAGCCAAACGCAGCTGCTCCGCAGGGTCTTGTGGGAAATCAAATCCTTTTTCTTTTTTAACAATCTTCTTAAATTCCTCGGTTAATTTTTTCCAATCTTCCGCCGCCAGATCGGTGTCCAGAGCAAGGTTCTTTTCCTCCTTGTACTCATTCAGCACATCTTCAAAAGCTTCATCATTGATGCCAAGCACAACCGAACCAAACATTTGCACCAAACGCCGGTAAGCGTCATATACAAACCGTTCGTCTCCCGTCAGGGCAATCATACCCACGGCGGTTTCATCGTTTAACCCGATATTTAATACCGTGTCCATCATGCCAGGCATGGATTTCACAGCTCCAGAACGGCAGGAAACCAGCAGCGGATTTTTTACATCACCGAATTTTTTTCCTGTTAATTCCTCAGTAGCTTTCATCGCTGCCAATTCCTGGTCCCACATGCCTTCAGGGAATTTATCTCCCCCGTCAATATAGGCATTACAGGCTTCAGTCGTGACAGTAAATCCGGGAGGAACCGGGATGTTGATTC
>CBDVDO010000426.1:0-1804 GCA_965372765.1 uncultured Anaerolineales bacterium | reverse complement strand
CTATTCGGCTATGAACCGCTTGAATTTGTCATCGGCCGGGGAGCGCTATCCGCTGCTGGTATCAACCTTCCGGTAAAAGCAGGTGACATTGCCGCCCGGGGAAATTTATGCACCTTTGATGAAAACCGGAACGTAATAGACCGCCGGGCAGGAAGAATTTCTCATCCAGAAGCTGCCCCCGTCATTGATCTATTGAATCAGGTGCAGATTCCAGAGGTGGAAGTGGAAGTCCGCCAGGTAAAAGAATATCGTTTTGTGGTGGTTATGCGCGGAGAAGGTCTTAAACCATCCCTGAATGATACAGATCCCCAGGAAGTTGGCGTGCCACCCCTTAAACTGGAAGCTCAAGATCCGGATTCCAAAAAATCCGCCGTGCTGATGAATAAATGGATTGAAAAAGCTTACCAGGCTCTGGCTGATCAACCGGTTGCCAACGGGTTCTTATTGCGCGGTTTTGCTACCGATCCCGGTTTGCCCTCGTATGAAGACGCTTATGAGCTGGAGGCAGTTTGCATCGCCGAATACCCCATGTATAAAGGCGTATCGAGGCTGGTGGGCATGGATGTGATCGAAGGAATTGACAGCGGGGTTCTAGGTGAGTTTAATGCCGCAAAAGAACACTGGAACAAACATGATTTCTTCTTCATTCACATAAAAAAAACAGATAGTTATGGAGAAGATGGAAACCTGGAAGCCAAAGCAAAAATTATCGAAGAGGTGGATCAGGCGCTTCCCGTATTACTGGACCTTAACCCGGATGTGCTAATCATCACTGGAGATCATTCAACTCCTTCCGTGTTGAAATCCCATTCCTGGCATCCGGTGCCTTTTTTACTCTGGGCACCAAAAACCCATCGTACCGACTTCGAAACCGCGTTCACTGAAAGAAATTGTGCCAGGGGAGGGCTGGGAACTTTCCCGGCTGTTGAAACGATGTCCCTGGCTCTGGCTCACGCCGGTCGTCTGCAGAAGTTCGGGGCCTGACTCCTCTCCCTAAATCAACAACAACGGGCTGTACCAAAAGTGATGGGGACAGCCCGTTGTTGTTGAAAATGTTCTTTACAATCCTTATACAAAATCTGGAAAAATCCCCGGTGATTCATTTGATCAAGATTGTCTGCTTTTTCGTGGCAGCAGCCAACCAAGCAGAATTCCTGCTGCCAGGGTTGTAATGCCAAAGAACAGGAACACATCCTGCCAGAATCGGATAGGGAAAAGCCGAATAAGTGTATCAGAATACAGAAAGAGCCAGCTGTTTCCTTCAAAGAATATCAGGTGGAAATTGGTAAATAATGAACGAAAACTCACAATGGACAGGAACAAAATAGTGCCTAAAAGACCAGCGGTTAACCACCCTCCCTTTGACACTGAGAGGATATAACCATTCCACCAATTCCGGAATCTTGCATAAAATCCACTCAAAACCAGAACGGCAACAGCTCCCCAGAAGACTTTAAACACATCATGAAGAACAATTTTTACGTCTTCCAGATGCTCCAATTCCCGCTCGACATAGATTGGTTCCCCGGAATTAAATTTTAAGTCTCGCAAATCATCCAGGGTGGCATTTGTTACCAGGTAACGTCTGGTCTGATTTCCAAAATCCAGGCGGTCTTCTGTGCTGAATCCATACTGATCTTCAGGAAAGTTGGGCAGCTGATATTCCAGGTTCATGAAGACCGGGCTTAATAAAACCAAAATCGAAAGAACACAAATCACTACCGGGATCGATACAATAACTACTCCGCCGAGTATTCTTTCCAGGTTCGCTTTTTTCACTTTCCCTCCGACAGGTAATCCGGGT
>CBDVDO010000425.1:0-1807 GCA_965372765.1 uncultured Anaerolineales bacterium | reverse complement strand
AACCAGGACATTATTGAAATGGCTGGCCGGGGAGATCTAAATTATTCAATCCGTGATTTGTGAACTGAAAGATGACCACCATTAACAGAAACGAGGCCTGAGAAGACCTCGTTTCTGTTAACCTGGTTTCAATTGAAGATAATGGAATGACGCTTAATTGAGTTTATCTTCAGGATTGATCTAAAAAGTGAACGTGAGACCCGCATCATCAACTATCATTATATAAGGTGGGGCTGCGGTTATTTTAATTCTTTCGTCTCGAAGATCTTTGGGATCAATATCCTTATTTTCCAGAGCTAACTCACAGAGGGTAATTTCTCCTCCCAGATCGAGAATATCGTTGAACAAACCTACTGGATTTGGTAGTCCTTTCGGTGTCCCTAATTTTTCGAGCTCTCCTTTCAGCATCCAGCGTGCGCCTGCGGGGCAGATGAAGATATGCACTTCATTGTCCACTGCTAATCCGGAGGTTCCGAATATCAAGGTGGGCATGATGCTTGCAGGGGTGTCACCGTTGCAAATAATCGCCATTTTACTCATTCAAGGATCTCCTTTACTAATGTTATAAAAAAGTCCGGGATATAAACATACCCCGGACTATAGGTTAGCTGAAATTTACCCGTCTTTTTTCTGGGGCAGAACAAACATTACATAAGATGCAGCCCAGGCTCCCAGTACAATCGATATACCGGCGAGAATGGATCCGAGGGATAACTGGGGGATACCGCTCAACAGGTGACCGATGTTGCAGCCACCGGAGGTAACAGCACCAAATCCCATCAGGAGACCGCCAGCAAAGGTCTGTACTAAAACCAATGGTTTGGGAACACGGAACTTGAATTCCTTGGCGATTAATGCTGCCACTAATCCACCCACGACGATGCCGATGATCAGCATACCGATCCAGTTAAATGAGGCACCGGTGAAGATAGTTTGGACTATATTAATCCAGCCAGCAGTGATGCCGAGAGGATAATTGCGGCCAGCGGCAGCGGAAAGCGGAAAAGCCAGGATGCCAACAAAACCGACCAGGGTTCCGGTGGTTATCCAGCCCCATCCTTTATCTACTTCATACTCTTCGCCGTTCTTCCGAGCAATGAAATACCAGGCTGCGACAGCGATGAAAAACAGGATCAAAGCGAGCGTTGTGTAATCCATGCCTAAAATGCCGTGCAGTGTCAAAGCGCTTCCGTCAGCGCCGGGGATGGTGGTGGCGGCCTGTAGATTGGCCTTGAAGGATTTCAAGAAACCAGCAGCGGTGATATAACCACCAATTGCCAGGCCGAGAACAGCAGTCATCGAGCCAACCATGCCTTCACCAACCCGATAGGTAATTCCGCTGGCGCAGCCGCCGGCAAGGACCATACCAATGCCGAATATGAAGCTTCCCAGCAAGTTTGCGCCCCACCAGAAAGGTTTTGGGTTGATCGCAATCGCGCCTGTGGCATCCATGATCGCAAATCCAACCAGTTCAACCAACAAAGCCACAAATACAGTTTTCAGCAATACATTATCCTTGAGCAGGATTGCATCTCTGAAGGCGGAGTTCATGCAGAAACGACCTCTCTGCAGAATAAAGCCAAACAATACACCTACAAACAATCCAGTTACTACAGCTCCCATTTCTTTCTCCTTGTCTAAATGATTTCTATAACTACTTTAAGCCGTGCGCTTCAATTATCATACGGTAATTGGGACCATCTATCTGTTCCGATGACAGCAGGTTATGACCCTGTTTCTTTAAGTTTCGCGGAATTCTTTCCACAGATAGCGGATAGTCCAATAGAACTTCCAGGATTTCTCCCTT
>CBDVDO010000424.1:0-1814 GCA_965372765.1 uncultured Anaerolineales bacterium | reverse complement strand
CAGTTTAGGAGTAGACTGCTGGCTGATCCCCAACGGCCACCAGGACCGTCAGCGGTTGGAATCTGCAGGAGTACCCATTCTGGATTCGCTCTCAGATCTATCAACTTTTATCCATAAGCAAAGCCGGACCCAATAATATCCCCTAACTAAAAATGTCTCTATGGCAGGAAATAAACGACTTATTTATATCGATAATATTCGAATCTTATTAATAAGTATCGTTATCCTGCAGCATCTGGCTATCACCTATGGAGCGCCAGGAGGATGGTATTATCGCGAATTTGAGGTCTCGCAGCTTGATCCAGTTACCTTGACTATCCTGGTGCTTTTTGCTGCAGCCAACCAGGCCTACTTTATGGGTTTTTTCTTTTTCCTTTCAGGTTATTTTTCAGCAGGTGTTATGAAGAGAAAGATTCCCCATCAAGTTCTCTTTCAGCGATTGATCCGCCTGGGAATTCCCATTCTATTTTTTGTGTACCTGATCTCCCCTGTCATGAGACTGCTGCTGCGATTTATCTTGTACGGTCATCCCCTGTCCCTTGCAGGATTGAGGGTTATTTACAGATCGCTTGATTTCGGGATTGAGCTCGGTCCAATGTGGTTTGTCATCCTGCTGTTAATATTTTCGATCCTTTACATTTTCTGGAATTTGCTGCTTAAAAAGCTTCCCCTAAACTTTAATATCGATCTTTTTCTCCCAAACAGGTTCAAATTAATTACATATGCTCTGCTAATCGGGGCATCAACATTCTTAATTCGGATCTATTTTCCAATCGGGTTTGTCTTCCAGCCAATTAATTTACAGATTCCATTTCTACTCCATTACATTACATTGTTTATTCTTGGTATTTCTGCCTACCACGGGAACTGGCTAGACCTGCTAGAGCCAACAACCATTCGCTTTTGGAGAAATTTCACCCTGGCGTTAATCACTTCAATGCCTGGATTGTTCATCCTCAGCGGGGGCCTTGATGGAGACGTCACCTCTGCCCTGGGAGGACTTCATTGGCAATCCCTGGCTTTTGCTCTTTGGGAACAGCTTTTTTGCCTGGGTACGATCATCACGCTATTGTCTTATTTCAAGGAAAAGAAAAACCATCAGAACCAACTGTCAAAAGAGCTGGCAGCCAGTTCTTTTGCTGTATATATCTTTCATGCACCTGTACTGGTAATGTTTACTGCCCTACTGCGTGGATTGACCCTCTACCCCTTATTCAAGATCTTCTTATTCGCCTTTCCAATTCTTTGCCTGTGTTTCCTAAGCGGGAGTTTAATCAGGCGTCTTCCCGGATTCCGATCTGTACTATAGTCAACCTCCCCACAATATTGGATATAATATGTTCAACCCTGGAGTTGAGAATGAGAAAACGCGTATCCATATTCGTATCCTATGCTCACGCAAATCAGGATCTAGCTACCCGCTTTGTCACCCAATTTAAAGAATATACACGTCCCTCAAAATCCTATCAGTATAATATTCGGCGAGATACAGATCTCCTGGTTGGGGAAAACTGGGATCAGGAAATTAAAAAATCCCTGGACAAATGCGATCTGGGATTGCTGCTGATCAGCGCATCTTTCCTCGGCTCAAATTACATTACATCTATTGAGCTAAAGCTGCTTGAAACAAAACCTGTCATTCCCGTATTGCTTTGGCCAATTGATTTTGACCGCCATGATTTGATGGGATTAGATGAAAAACAAATATTCCGTTTTAACAAACCTGGCTTGCTGAGACCAAAGTCTTACGGCCAATGCACCACCAAACAACGCGTCGAATTCATACTGGCGCTCTTTCAACAGGTAGAAAAACG
>CBDVDO010000423.1:0-1819 GCA_965372765.1 uncultured Anaerolineales bacterium | reverse complement strand
CTCTGGTTGAGCTGCTGCTGGAAAAAGAACTAACCCTGAAGGATGAACTGGGAATTACCTTCCGGGTGGTAGGCATCGCCTCCGGCAATCACGGCGCCGCCATTGATCCGCGGGGATTTTCCCTGCCAGAACTGCTTCAAGCTTACCGTAAAGGAGTTTCTTTAAATGAGTTTTCTGAACTGCCAATCTCAGGCAGTCAGGAATTTATCCAGCTCTGTGGAGCGGACCTGCTGTTTGAAACCACCCCGGTTAACTATCAAACAGGCCAACCCGCCCTGGATTTCCTCCGCCAGGCATTGGAAGGGGGAATGCATGTTATCACAGCCAATAAAGGACCGGTGGTCCATGGGTACCGGGAACTGACAAATTTAGCAAAACGCCGCGGATTATCCTTTTTGTTTGAGTCATCTGTAATGGATGGGGCTCCTGTTTTTTCAATCGCCCGCTGCGGGATGCCCGGGGCAAAAGTGACTGCCTTATCAGGTCTGCTTAATTCCACTGCGAACTTAATCCTGACCAGAATGGAAAATGGTGAGAGCCAGGAAGAAGCAATTGCCTATGCACAGTCAATCGGAATTGCTGAAACCGATCCCAGTGGAGATATTGATGGCTGGGATGCAGCGGTTAAGGTTGCCGCCCTGGTTACTGTCCTGATGGATATTCCCTATACACCGGACCAGGTAGACCGGATCGGGATCCGGGCTTTAACCCCGGATTTGATCCAGGAAGCAAAAGAAAACGGTCAGCGCTGGAAGCTGGTCTGTTCTGCCCGCCGGGAAGATAGCGCTCCCCAGGGGATTATCGCTTCAGTTCAACCCAAAAGAATCAACCCGGAATCTCATTTTTTCAATGTGAGCGGAACCTCAGCCATTCTTGAAATTGAAAGTGACGTGCTGGGAAAATTATCCTTGATTGAAGAAGATCCTTCCCCCCGGACCACTGCCTATGGTTTATTGGCAGATTTTCTAAACGCGGTGAATCACCCCCTGCCCTGACAGCAGCTTTTCTCTCTTTTCTGCGAAACCGGATTTAGTTTAAACTTCTCCCCCTCCATTATCCTGGTCCTGTTTTCTCTTTTGCTGTAAACTTATTATCCCTCCGATCAGCATACCCAGGCCAATACCAAGTGGGATGTCATTTAAAGCCGCCCCAACACCTGCCCCGATGACCAAACCAATGCCAATCCAGCTTGCGGGTCTTTTCTGCAGGGGCGTTCTCTGGTCACTCATCTTTCCTGTCCTCTGGTATTTTCCACTTAATTATCGGATTGATACCCCTTTATGACCTCCAGTAAGATACCTGATGCTTGTTCAACCAGGATTGAACAAGGCTGTTCTCCCTGGGAGCCAAATTTCTCAGCCCTGAGTTCTCCACAGATCAGGGTATTAAATCGCTCTCTAAAACAATCCCTGTATTTTGCTGCCAATTCCTGGCAGATCTGGTCGTCCTCTTCTGAATCTGTTCTACCGTATAGTCCACTGATAATCATTACCCCAGCTGAAAAAGCACCGCAGTTATCCAGGTAGGTGCCCCCAATTCCCCCTGCAAATCCAGATGTCATCCGGATTTCACGGTCATTCAGTGGTCCTAATAAGTGACCGCCCACGGCGATCATTACAGCTTCAGATCAATGGAATCCCTTCTCAACCAGCTCTCCAGCCTGTATAGCCGGGTTCTTTATTACCATATCTCTTTCCTGTTTCCTTCCTTGTTTTTTCTGTTGCGGAAAACATAAATAATTAGGTTTCTTGATAACCTCTTTACTCTATCTTTCCCCTAACCCTCAATTTCAATCACTGCACCGACACCCACGCTGATA
>CBDVDO010000422.1:0-1820 GCA_965372765.1 uncultured Anaerolineales bacterium | reverse complement strand
GGTCATGATCAAAGATAAAGTGAACAACAGGTTCCAAATCAGTAACCATGTCCGGGAGATATTTTCAATCCATCT
Source organism: uncultured Anaerolineales bacterium (assembly GCA_965372765.1). Lineage (GTDB taxonomy): Bacteria > Chloroflexota > Anaerolineae > Anaerolineales > UBA11858 > B10-G9. Next base: position 1,745 of record CBDVDO010000422.1, on the reverse strand, counting down.
CGGTTTACGCAGTGATACTCCGGCCCATAACACAGCCTGCAGACTGACAGCCATGACGATCAATTTGTAATCGCCTTCCGTCCAGCGGGAAATCACTGCCGGAGCAGAAAAGGCAAACCAGGCCAGGGCAACGACCAGGAAAATCCCTGTTACGGCCAGCGTAACAGGTCTGGAGTTGATTTGAACCTTATCCGGGCTGGTCCAATCCAGCAGAGTTAGCAAAAATCCCAATGCTGCTCCCAACCCCCAGCCAGTCCAGCTTCCTTCCGGAAGAAGGGAGTAATCTAGGCCGTAATTCATGGTCCGTAGGAAAACAGAAAACCCAATCGCCAGGGCGAGTCCGGCAGATATCCAAAGGCTGGGACAGCAACTGGAATCATCTTTTGCTTTGGCGGTCATCAGGAAGGGGAACAGCATCAATGCAGTACCTGTGCCAATCCCGGATGCTAGCATACGTCCCAGAGTATTCAGATAGGGTGTGAGGCCGCGAGCCAGGAAAAGCAGCCCAAATAAAATCCATACTGTCTGCCCCGGCAGCTTTTTGCGATAGAAAAACAATAAAACCGGTGAAAAGAAGAACAGCACGCCCAGCGCTTTCTCATCCAGGGAGGTATTCATCAGATCGAGGATATATATGGATTCGACCAGTGAACCAGCCATTTGAATCAAAAAGAGGAAGAAGATGCCAAAGGCTATAACAATTAAATATGACTTTTTCATTATGGCTGCTCCTGTCTGTCTGAGTCTGATAATTCTATCCCAATTAAAGCCTAACGGATGAGCTCACCCGGCCCGAGTAGCCCCGAAGGGGAGCGGGGGATAGGTGACACTTTCCAGTTTTTACGCAGATCGACTGTTTTTCAATGCTACAAATATACCAGCATCTTTTGTTATGTAAAACGCTTGATTCATCTCAATTTCTTTTCTTATAATATCTGCCACACGCTGCGGCTCATCTTCGATAATAGCAGAGCGTTGTGTTGATAATATATACCTAACAAGTGGTTCAACTTCTGTGACGACTAATTTATCTTCATACCGATACAGAACAACTTTTGAGAAATAATTTATAAGCTGATCATGACCATTTTCTAGACCGAATAACTCTCCAGCACTTGTTAAATCGGCATCAGGATCAATACTCTTTATCAACTCTCGTATTTCTCTCATATGATTACGACCATTCGTTGCCGCATAGAGTTGCCCTCCTGGCTTCAGAACACGATGAATTTCGAATAGTGCTCTAGGCCTGTCTGGCACATGGTAAAGCATAAAATTCGCTATCACTGCATCAAAATGCTCATCTTCATATGGGATCTTCTGCGCATCAAATTTGCGAAACTCAAAATTCTTATCAATACTTCTGAGGTTCTCTTGAGCTCCCTCAAGCATTCCCGGCGATAAATCAGACAAAGTAATATTCCAACCCTCAGGAATTCCGCTCACATTTTCAAGCCATAAATCTCCTGACCCACAACCTAATTCTAATATGCGGCTACTTATGGGCAACTTGATATTATTAAAAATCCATACTATCAATCCTTGTTTGTTTATGCTGAAGTTGCGATGCAGTCGAATTCGTGTGGTCAAGTTGGACGCATTCGAATACTGCTTTGAGGTAAGATAATCTTGATCTGTAAATTTATTCATTGTCATTTTGCAGGTATCTTTTTCTAGCGGACGATGCCACCTAACGGATGAGCTCACCTGCTGCCAGGTGTTTCTGTTAATCATTATAGAACTGA
>CBDVDO010000421.1:0-1832 GCA_965372765.1 uncultured Anaerolineales bacterium | reverse complement strand
CGCAAACAGCGAGTTTGCCGATATCTCCACCGGGAAAAAACAGCGGAGAAACCACATGAGCATCTGTGCTGATTGCTAACAAGGTTCCATTTGTCAACTGCACAATCCCGGCATCATTGCCGGCTAAAAGCGCTGGATTTGAGAGGGGGGGATAAAAAATATCCCGTATCAGGTCAGCCGTCATTTTTCCGCCGCTGCCGTGACCGATAACGATTTTATCCTTGTGGGATCTGGGCAGGGAACAAACTGGACTTTCAAGGGAGGGGAGTTCTTTGGTCATTTAATTTTCCTCTCCTTTTCGGGGGGTTGACTACGGTAGCGGTAATAAGCTGCGCAGGCTCCTTCATCGGAAACCATCGTCGCCCCCAGTGGATTTTCCGGAGTGCATAGACTTCCAAACGCTTCACATTCAGCAGGCTTTTTTATTCCCTGGAGTACCAGGCCGGAAATGCACAAAGGAGATTCTTCAGTTTCAATGGATTGGACATTAAAACGCTGTTCCGCATCAAAGTCAGAGTAGGTAGGTTTAAGGCGCCAACCGCTGCCCGGTATGACACCGATCCCGCGCCACTTTCTGTCACAGGATTCGAACACGCGATTGATGACCTGCTGGGCAGCTTTGTTTCCTTGTTCAGTGACTGCCCGGATATAGGAATTTTTCACCGACGATTCCCCGGCTTCAAGGGACTCTACTGTATCCAGTATGCCCTGGACAATATCGAGAGGTTCAAAACCTGTCACCGATATCGGAATCTGATATTTCTTTGCGATGGGGATATATTCCCAGTACCCCATTACAGCACAGACATGACCCGCTGCCAGGAAGCCCTGCACGCGGTTTTTTGGGGATCCCAGGATGGTTTCGATTGCGGGAGGTACCCTGACATGAGAGACCAGGATGCTGTAATTATTGACTTTTAATTGCTCCGCTTGCAAAATACTCATCACATTTGCTGGTGCAGTTGTTTCAAATCCGATGGCAAAAAATACAACCTCTTTGTCTGGATTTTCCTGGGCAATTTTCAGCGCATCCAGCGGGGAATAGACAACGCGAATGTCTCCGCCTTGAGCACGGATGGAAAATAGATCTTCCTGTGAGCCAGGGACTCTTAGCATATCTCCATAACTGGTGAAAATCACATCAGGTTGGGAGGCGATTGCCAGAGCTCTATCGATCAGCTCTAGCGGGGTGACACAAACTGGACAACCCGGGCCATGGACCAGTTCAATTTCGTCGGGAAGTAATTGGTCCAATCCGTTTTTAATGATGGAGTGGGTTTGACCGCCGCAGATTTCCATTAAGGTCCAGGGTTGAGACACGGTCTCTTTGATTTTAGCAATCGTTGAGTGAACCAACCCTGCATCCCTGTACTCAGTAAGATACTTCATCTGATGTTCTCATCCCCTGATTCTTCTCCAGCTTCGAGGATTTCACGCAGTAAATCCATTGACTGCTGGGCTTCTTCCTCGCTCAAGAGACTGATAGCAAATCCCACGTGGATGACTGCATAATCCCCGATCTTCGCTTCCGGGACATGCTCGATACATGCTTCGCGTGTTACACCGCTAAAATCGACTTTGGCCATTGTTAAGCCTTGTTTCTCGTATATTTCGATGATCTTTCCCGGGACAGCTAAACACATGACTTCCCTCTCCTTATACCTGTAAATTCTTTTGACCAATGACAACCTGACCGAGCGCTAAACCGCCATCATTGGGGGGGATATGCTGGTGCAGTAAAACCTGAAAGTTTGCAGATTTCAGATTTTTGACGGTTTTATTGAGGAGGGTCATATTTTGCCATACTCCGCCGCTCAATGCAACCTGATTAA
>CBDVDO010000420.1:0-1846 GCA_965372765.1 uncultured Anaerolineales bacterium | reverse complement strand
TCAGCGAGGAAGCCAAACTGCGGGCGATCGCAGAGGAGATCATGACTTTCCATATCATAGGCCGACCCTTGCTGGTTGGGACAACATCGGTTGAGAATTCCGAACAGCTTTCTAACCGCCTGGATGGCCCTTCCATCCGGACCCTGGCATATATACTCATGATCCGGGAAACATGGATGAGGAAGAACGACCGCTTTCCAGATGGGCGGAGAATTCCTGAACTCCAGCCGCTAAATGTACCCTTTAAAGAGTTGAAATTGGGGAATTTAAGGAAACTTGTCAAAGACCTGGATCTTGAGCTGACATTAAATATAAACGAACCGGAAAACATCCAACTTTTACAGGATATCCTGGGGCTGGAGAATAAAGATACTGAACGGCTAGCCCTGGTTTTAAAACGCGGCGTTGTGCATAATGTGCTAAACGCCCGCAAACATACCGAGGAAAGCCAGATCATTGCTGGCGCTGGTGCTTTTGGCGCGGTGATGATTGCCACCAGTATGGCAGGACGTGGTGTGGATATTAAATTAGGCGGAGAACTGGCAGAGGAGATCACCACTGATGTCCTCCGGGTTCTGACCCGGGCAGGACATGAAGATTCCTATGAGCTGTCCCTGCCGGAACAGGAAAAACTCATTCGACAGCTGAGTAAAGAGGATTTCGGTATTTACGATACCGAGATTAATTATTTCTTCCAGCATATGAAGGATAAACAACAGGTGAAAGTGCTGGGCGGCCTGCATGTGGTTGGTTCTGAGCGGCATGAAGCCAGGCGGATTGACAACCAGCTCCGGGGACGGGCAGCGCGCCAGGGTGATCCGGGTTCTTCCCGTTTTTACCTGTCCATGGAGGATGATCTGATGGCCCGTTTTGGCGGACAGCAGATGGAAGCCCTGATGACACGACTCCAGGTTGATGAATCTATGCCGATTGCCAACACGCTGGTTGACCGTGTGGTTGAGCAATCCCAAAACCGGGTGGAAGGAGCCAACTTTGACGTCCGTAAGCACCTGCTGGAATATGATGATGTGCTTAACACCCAGCGTGAAAAAATCTATCAGCAGCGAGAACGAATTTTCAGCAAAAGGGATCTCGGTGAAGATATCTTGGAAATGCTCCAGACTGAGGTACATCTCCGTGTTGATGGTACCTCGTGGGATAATGAAAGTGGAGGGGATTCCGGCCAGGGCTGGCGTTTGCTGGGATGGCTGACCCAGACTCAACCAACTTTAACATTTCAGGATGGAAAAGTTCCCTCATATGCGGTGCAGTTAATCCTGAATGATATTCAGGGGAAAGCTTCATCCTTAAAAAAGGATCAGATTCGCCCAATCCTGCTGGAAACAGGAAAACAGGTTCTGGCAGCGGAAGAAGCCCACATCCTGCAGGCAGTGGACAGGATACTGGAGGATCGCCAGATCCAGTACGAGGATCAGGTTGAGATGAGGTTGGAAACTCTCAATACTTTCCTGGATGGGTTATCTTACGACAGTGAGGAAGCACGAAATCCGCAAATTATTTATAATGAACTCCGGGATTTGGTTAGAATACGCTTTGAATTAACTCCTGTTCAAATCAAGGAACTCGCGGAAGGAGCCAGCGATGATCTCCAGGACGAATTAAACTACCAGGTTGAGTCCGAGCTCAGAGAGCTGGAATTCAAGCGGTTGATCGGTGCTGTAGAACGAGTGCTAGGGTCTCCTTTGGATGGTGAAGAGATTTCCATTTCTGACCTGGATTGGTACTCCATTAGTGATTTGTTAGTTGAAAAAGTTCAAGAAAAATTCAAAGATCGCCTGGAAGGATATTTTAATAATCTTGAGGAAGCCAGGATAAACAAGAGCCT
>CBDVDO010000419.1:0-1852 GCA_965372765.1 uncultured Anaerolineales bacterium | reverse complement strand
GGCATGGATCTAAACGAGTTGCGTACTCGAGTGGGATTGTTGGCTCCCAAACCGTATCCACTTCCCCTGTCGATCTACGAGAATGTGGCGTATGGCCGCCGGATCCACGGCTTAGACGTGCTGGATAAAGGGAACGGACGCAACCTGGACCGCAAGGTGGAACATTATTTAAGAACTGCCGGTTTGTGGGAAGAAGTAAAAGACCGTCTCAGGGCGCCAGCTTCAGCGCTCTCCACCGGACAGCAGCAACGATTGTGTTTGGCTCGGGCTTTGGCAGTGGAACCAGAGATATTGTTGTGTGATGAACCAACTTCAGCGCTGGATCCAATCTCCGCACAAGGGATAGAAGAACAGTTAATCACTTTAAAGAAAAATACTACCATCATAATCGTCACCCATCTACTTCGCCAAGCCAGCCGCATGGCAGATTATGTGATCTTTCTCTGGATGGGTGAGTTGGTTGAATGCGGCCCGGCTAAGGAATTTTTTGAAAATCCAAAGGACTCGCGAACACAGGCTTATTTAATGGGCAAGATTGGATAGGTATACCATGTCAATGACACAAATTCAGAAAGTAATCAAATCACATTGGAGAAAAATCGGGGCTGGGCTTCTCGGCTTCCTGTTCATTGCTTCGACAGCCGATTATGGTTGGCAAGTATATGGAATCGATGGCAACTCCCCAGTCCAATTGATCGTTTATGCTTTCAGCACCCAGGAGGAAGTCTTTACCCAGGGCATTTTCCCCGCCTTCGAGCAGTCCTGGGAATCGACCACCGATACGGATTTAATAATCAAAGGTGTGTTTGGCCCATCTGGCACGCTTGCCGGACAAATAAACCTGGGAGCTCCTGCAGATGTGGCAATTTTCAGCAACGAAAATCACATCAACTGGTTAAAAATTGGTCACCTGATAGAAGATGACGTTCAACCCCTGTTCTTCGGGACTTCTCCAGTTGTGATCGTCACCCGACCGGGCAATCCAGCCGGGATCGAGGATTTTTCCGATCTCAGTCAGCCCGATCTAATTTTGCTTCATGCAGACCCTAGCAGTTCTGGTGCTGGAGAATGGAGTTTATTTGCCGAATATGGCAGCATTTACCTGAAAACAGCAGATGAGTCCACTTCCCTGACGCAATTACAGAAAATCTGGCATAATGTTCATCTGATGGCTCCTTCCGCCAGGGCTGCCCTTACCCTGTTCGAATTGGGTGCCGGAGATGCGCTGATTACTTATGAACAAGATGCAATGTTAGCTCAAGATCGCGGAGTAGCTCTGGATGTTGTAGTTCCTTCTCCCACAATCCTTACCCAACCAGCGGCTGTAGCCATTAATAAAAATATCACCCGGTCGGAACGGGCAGCAGTGCAAGCCTTTCTGGATTTCCTGTCCAGCGCTCAAGGCCAAACAATCTTCGCCCACTACCACATGCGGCCGATCGCACTCGAAGGGCCATGGCAATTCCCCCAGATCAGTACTTTCACCACTGAGGATTTGGGCGGTTGGTCCACTGTTTATTCTCAGCTGCTTAAACCGTATTGGGAGAAGGAAATATTACCCGCACTTTCACTGGATGAAGAATCTTCAATTATTAATTGGGAATAAAGAAATGCAAAAAACCTCTGATCCTGGCCTGAACAACAATCGACCTCAACCCCCTCCAAATCCCATGCCGCTGAGCGGTGTGGAAGGGTCTTTGTCAATACCGGAATCCCACCCATTAATTGAAGCCGAAAAGTCTTGGTGGGCTCGAGTTCGGGTCGATAAAATCGGATTGTTTATCATCAGCATATACCTGTTCATCCTGGCTATCATGCTTTTGAAAGACGGAGCACGTGTGTTGACTCCGCT
>CBDVDO010000418.1:0-1867 GCA_965372765.1 uncultured Anaerolineales bacterium | reverse complement strand
GTGTGATGGAAGCCATGCGCGATGTGGGTGTAAAGCGAGTGGTATTTACTTCCTCAGGTGCGGTTTATGGCGCCCAGGAAGAGCAACCTCTCCATGAGGATATGAGTCCTGCGCCGGATTCACCATACGCTGTTTCAAAACTCTCGGCCGAATATTATGTCAAAACAATTGGTAAACTGTGGGGTATAGAAACCGTCACCCTGCGGGTTTTTAATGCCTTTGGACCCGGCCAGCATACCCCGGCAGATCATCCGCCGGTGATTGCGAATTTCCTCAAACAAGCGACCCGGGAAGGCACCCTGGTTATACACAATGGTGGGACCCAGACCAGAGATTTTGTATACCTGGACGATGTGGTGGAAGCCATGATTAAAGCCAGCAGTGCCTCGAATGTTGACGGCATGACAATAAATATCGGCAGCGGCAAAGAAGTTAGCATTGTTGATCTGGCACAAAGGGTGATTGATTTAACCGGTGTGAAAACAGAATCGATCTTTAATCCCAAATCCAAGGGCGGCGTAAGCAGGATGAGGGCAGATATCACAAGGGCTGCGGATCTGTTGGGTTATCAGCCTAAGCATTCCCTTTCTGAGGGATTAAAGCTGACTCTGGTACGAGATCCCCGCTATTTAGTTTCGGATTGATAGACCTCCCTTTGGCAAACTGCTTAAAGTTCTCTCATCACAGTCACCTGAGCAGGGTGAATTACTCTTTTAGTCCCGGTATTTGAGTTCGTAGTAATTTAATGAAATTTCTTAACTTATCCTCTTTTTGAGGTCGATATTGTACAATAACTCTATGACTGATAGGTTAGCGGCTTCTTTTTATGCCCAGGACACAGTGCAGGTAGCCCGAAAACTGATTGGCAAACGCCTGGTACGGTTGGATGGAGATCGACGGATTGCAGGCGTGATCACAGAAACTGAAGCCTACCGGGGCGAGGATGATTTAGCCTGCCACTGCCGATCTGGAAAAACACCGCGGACGGTAATCATGTATGGGCCTCCCGGCAAAGCATATGTGTATTTTGTCTACGGCATGCACTGGCTGTTGAATTTTGTGACTGAAAAAGAAGGATACCCCGGTGCCGTGTTGATCCGGGCAGTTCAGCCGGAAGAAGGATTGGACCTGATCGCCAAGCGCAGAAATGGCAAACCCCAAAAACAATGGGCAGATGGTCCAGCTAAGCTCTGCCAGGCGCTTGGAATCGATGGCGGGTTTAATGGCGTGGATACTTGCGGCAAAGATGCCCTGATTTTTATTGAGACTGGAATGGAGATACCATCAGCTTTGATTCAAAAAGCACCGCGTATTGGGCTGGAAAAAGTCCCCGAACCCTGGCGTAGTAAACCCTGGCGGTTTACCTTAACTGATCCTGATTTTATCCATAGGGGAAGGAAAGAATAATTAAGAATAATTGGAGAGTATATGTTTAAGAGACGTGAAGAACCCACCCCGAAACTTGATGTTGTTCCAACCCAGATCCGGGTGACCTCTATCCTTGGCGAAAGCACCAGTTGGAAAGGTGAACTGACCGGGAAAGGCGGTATTCGGATTGAAGGTTTGTTTGAAGGAACAATTGACCTGGAAGGTTTAATTATTGTTGACCGGAAGGGACGCGTAGAAAGTGATTTGATCAAGGCTGATACGGTGATAATTGGTGGTTCCGTTCGCAGTGATATTCAGGCCAAACGGGTTGAAATACGCAGTACTGGGCGAGTCTGGGGGAATGTAACCACCGTTCTCTTTTCCACAGAAGAAGGCGCCTATCTGCGGGGGGAAATTCAAATGGAAGAAGAGGTGCCGGAAGAAAACAAGACCGATCCTGTTGAGCCCGATTCTATCCAGGATGGACAGGAAAAGGCTA
>CBDVDO010000417.1:0-1871 GCA_965372765.1 uncultured Anaerolineales bacterium | reverse complement strand
TATTACCCGGGTGGTTTGAAATTGGAACAGGATCACAATAATAGCGCTGACAGTTAATAAAAATCCGTAGCCCTGGGGCTCAATGCCATGGTTGTCTCGTAGATAAACGGAGAGTGTGTTGTACATTTGTTGATAGACAATACCCATCACCATCGACACTACCAGGAATGCCACATATGCATAATCCCGCAAAACGACGCCATACCCGGCAAAGGTCTTCAGCATGCTTTCCGGCTCTTCGGTTGTTTTAGGCTTGGTTTCCGGGATGTAATAGAAGAAGATGACAGCCACAATACAGCTGATGACTGCATCGAGCACAAAAAGCATAAAATAACTGCGATTGGCAATAAAACCGCCGATGGTGGGACCAATAATCCAGGACATATTGGCTACTACTCTGAGTATTCCAAACCCTTCCTGGCGCTTGTCCTCGGGCAACAAATCAGCGACCATCGCTTGATGGGCAGGTCCGGCAATATTTGACAGCAGGCCGATAACTACTGCCAGAGGTATGAGGACCGCAAATTCATTGACCAGCCCCAGGGAAAGGGTGCTTAAGGCGCTGAAAATTAATCCAAAAAGGATCAGATTCTTGCGACCGAATTTGTCGGTCAACGCGCCCCCGATCATAGATCCGATTAATCCAAAAGCCGAAAAAGTACCCAGTACAATCCCAGCCTGGGTCATCCCGACATTAAACTTCTGGGTGATGTAAAGGGAAAAGAACGGAAAAAGCAGCGTGCCGCCGACGCGGTCGATGAAGGAAGCGCCTACCACAACCCAGAATTTTTGGGGGAAATCATGATAAATATTCCGCAAGCGGTTAAACATACGATCTCCGTGATCTATAACAGAAAGGGAATTATAGCATAAGGATTAACGGCCTTGTGCTATTCAAGCGAAGGGTTGTTTTTTACAGAAAAGGGAGTATTTTCAGATCCTGGAGTAGGATCCTTATTAATTGATAGTATCCAGTCCTAGCTCTACCAGCGTTTCCTGTTTGGGAATCCCGGTATCGGGATCCCAGCCGTGTTCTTTGTACGCACCTGCCAGCAGAGGTTCCAGATCTGGAACAAACCCCAGGGAACCCCCATCTTTGAGGGAAGTTAACATAAAATCAGGCAGACGATCATCAGCCTGCGTAGATCCAAGTTTGATATTAAGCATTCTTTTTAGGGTGAAGATTCTTTTTCCTGCTTTCATCAGCTCTTCCAAAGAATAATCCCAGCCAGTGGCTGCGTTTAAGCCTGCCAGCAGCTGACTTGCCCCGGGATTCATAAATTGACAAACCGTGAGTGCGTTATAAATGCTGCGCCAGGCTCGAACACGAGCGGCAGTGCGGCCCTTGTCTTCCGAATTGTCAAAGCGATCGCCGGGATGGATATCCAGTTCCCCGGGAGGCCCCTGTCCAGTGTCCACTAAATAAATATCTCCCTGCATGTGACAGGCACCCCGGGGAGAGAGAGCATAGACGGGAGCCATGCCGCTAAATGCCCTGGAATCATGCATCGGAATTTCCAGATTCCTGACAGTGGCAGACAACTCCGGGACACCGAAACGGGCAGCCAGCGCCGCACTGCCTTCAGCTAGCAAGTCGCCAAACCCTTCCCGGTGAGCGGTTAATTTAATCAATCGATGGGTCATCTCCGCATCGCCGAAGTGAATTTCCAATCCACCAGTGTGCTCTTTAGTGAGGATTCCTTTATCAAACAGCTCACAGGCCAGAGCAATGGTTGATCCAGCGCTGATGGTATCCAATCCGTATACGTTGCAGAGGTGGCCGGCGTATATTACGGCTTCCAAATCATCAACCATGAGGAGTGAGCCGAAGGAAGCAATTGTTTCATATTCCGGGCCATCCACAGCATCAA
>CBDVDO010000416.1:0-1873 GCA_965372765.1 uncultured Anaerolineales bacterium | reverse complement strand
CCGCCATCGAGGATTTTTAGGGTTTGCTGTAATCCATCCCCCTCTTTACCGAGCAGGTATTCGGCCGAAACTTTTACAGAATCATACCGGACTTCATGGCTGTGTGTGCCTCCTGCCCCCATTTTTTTCTCTGGAGGTGCGATGGATAACCCTGGCGTACCAGTTGGCACTACGATCATGCTCATTCCTCTGGATCCTTCATCCGGGCTGGTTTTTACCAGGGTAACGATAAAGTCTGCTTCACCGGCATTGGTTATCCAGGATTTGGATCCTTGAATGATCCATTGGTCTCCCTGTTTATGAGCTTTGGTCTGGATATTTCTTAGATCCGACCCTGCCTGGGGTTCGGTTAAAGCCAGGGAGGTCAATTTTCCCTCTCCGGATGTTACTGGAGGAAGCAGAGTTTGTTTTTGATCCTCTGTTCCAAATAGCGCTACAGACGCGCACCCCAATTCATTATGCGCTTCAATTGTTAGAGCGGTACCTCCGTCTCCCCAGGCGAGTTCTTCAATCGCGATGGCGGAACTGATGGCGTCCAGCTCAGAACCCCCGTAGGCTTCTGGCACGCACATCCCCAACAAACCCATAGGTCCCATTTTTTGAATCACGGACCGAGGAATTTCTTCCTTTTCATTGATTTCCTGAGCCAGTGGTTTAATCTCTTTAGACACAAAACCATGGACAGCTTTTCGCCATAACCTTTGTTCCTCCGATAAACGGAAATCCATCTTGTTCTCCTTTTAATTGTGCTGGTCGGGTTGAAGACTCCCCAGACTCCACCTGCCAAACTGATCAGCTGAGATCATTATGTCTTTATTCTAAACGGAACTGATTATAGAATCAAACAAGTTATGAGTTTTGGACCGGGTTTTCAGTATATCGAAATTAGACCTCTGGTAGAATGAAAGTATTATTAAAATGGTTACCAGGCGATAAGGACCGGATATGTCCCAACCCGTTGCGATTATTACCGGAGCTTCATCAGGTATTGGAGAAGCTGCTGCCAGAGCCTTAAGTGGCAATGGATACCGGGTAGTTTTGGCAGCCCGGCGGAAGGAACGCTTGATAAATCTAGCAACCCAAATCCAGGAAGGGGGAGGAGAAGCGCTGGCAGTTCCAACGGATCTGAGGGAGTTGGAACAAATTCAACGTCTGGTAGAGAGCACACTGCAAGCCTATAACCGGATTGACGTTTTAGTGAACAGCGCAGGATACGGTAAACTGGTCTGGCTGGATGAACAAACTCAGGCTGATATTCAGGATCAACTTCAGGTCAACCTGACGGGAGCAATTCAGATTACCCGGGAAGTTCTTCCCTGGATGATAGCCCAGGAAGGAGGACATATCATCCACATCGCCTCAATCGCCTCCTGGGTAGGGGTGCCAACTTACAGTATATATGCGGCGACGAAATTCGGTTTAAGAGGGTTTTTAGAAAGTTTAAGGCGGGAACTGCGGGGAACTGGGATAACGGTGTCTGGAATATTCCCGGGAGCAGTGGACACAGAATTTGATCAGCATGCGGGAGTACATTGGAAAACAACAAGAGTCACCCCAAATTGGCTGTTGCTCACCTCCGACGAAGTAGCAGGCCAAATCCTCAAGGTGATAAAAAAGAAGAAAAATAACGCCGTTATCCCGGGAATTATGCGGCTGGCTGTCTGGGTAAATGCCAGTTTCCCAAGGACTGTTGGCTGGCTAATGGCAAAATACTTTTACCGCAAAGAGGGGAAAACGGTTGCCTGGCGGGACCCTGGAGAATAAAAAACAGCCGCTGGTGATGCAGTGCACCCCATAAAGTGGACAGATAAATAAAGACCTCTCATAGATGATTATCTATGGTTGGTTGGCTTTCAAAAGCCCTCTCTGAGGG
>CBDVDO010000415.1:0-1877 GCA_965372765.1 uncultured Anaerolineales bacterium | reverse complement strand
TGAAGGTACATTTCTCTCAGATATGAAGTCGCGGGAGCTGACTCCTGTCCTGAGTGCAGTCAAAGGCTCAGATTCCCCTTTCCTTCAGGAAAGGGGCGAGGGGATAGGTCCCTGCTTGAGCATGCATAAGAACATAAAAAACCTTAAACCCTAAAAAACCCTGCGTTGAATAGTATAATTCCTTAAACAAATAATCCTACTTCTTTTCTAACCCATGATTTATAAACGTTCTTCTGGCGTTCTGCTGCATCCCACCAGCCTGCCCGGCCCGTACGGAATTGGGGATCTGGGACCATCGGCCTACAAATGGGTTGACTTCCTGTCTGAAAGCGGGACAGGATTATGGCAGGTGCTGCCTCTTGGTCCTACCGGCTTTGGGGATTCTCCTTACCAGTGTTTTTCCTCCTTTGCAGGCAACCCTTACCTGGTCAGTCCCGATTTGCTGCTCCAGGAGGGACTGATTCACGCCAATGATCTGGTTGAGGTTCCCAAATTCCCAACCGCTAAAGTAGATTTTGGCAAAGTCATTTATTGGAAATTGGACCTGTTGAACCGATCCTATTTACAGTTTCAAAACAGGTCGGACAAATCACTTCAAAAAGATTTCAACACCTTCTGTGAAAAACACACAAATTGGTTAGACGATTATGCGACCTTCATGGCCCTGAAGGAATCCCAGGGCGGCAAACCCTGGGGGAAATGGCCCCCATCCCTGCGAGACCGGGACTCCGGCGCGCTGGATGTTTTCCGGCAGGAAAATGAATTTGCTATTCAGCGGCAAATGTATCTTCAATTCCTGTTTTTCCGTCAATGGGATGAACTCCATCTTTATGCCAACCAGAAAGGGATCCGGATAATCGGAGATATCCCCATTTTTATTGCCCATGACAGCGCTGATGCCTGGGGACATCGGGAGCTGCTGAATCTGGATGAAACCGGGCAGCCCAATGTCGTTGCCGGTGTGCCCCCCGATTATTTCTCAAAAACCGGTCAGTTGTGGGGCAATCCCCTCTACCTGTGGGAGGTTCACGCAAGGGACAATTACCAATGGTGGATGGACCGCCTGCAATCTACCTCTTCTCTGGTGGACATAATCCGCCTGGATCATTTCCGTGGTTTTGCAGGATATTGGGAAATCCCGGTTGGGGAACAAACTGCGGAAAATGGCCGCTGGGTTCCAGGACCCGGTCCTGACTTTTTCCACAGGGTGAAAGAAGTGTTTGCTGAGCTGCCCATCATCGCCGAAGATCTGGGTGAAATCACGCCTGACGTGATCCAATTGCGTGATCAATTTGATCTGCCAGGGATGAAGATACTGGTGTTCGCATTTGACAGCGGAGAATCAAATGAATTTCTCCCCCACCATTATTCAGAGAACTGTGTTGTTTATACCGGCACCCATGACAATGATACCGCTGCCGGATGGTTCAAACGAATAGAAGAAGGGGAACGGTCCTTTGCGCAGCGCTACCTGAATTCTTCCGGAGAGGACATCGCCTGGGATTTAATCCGGGCTGCCTGGTCTTCCGCTGCTGTGTTTGCTATTGCCCCTCTGCAGGATCTGCTCAGCCTGGACAATAAAGCCCGAATGAACTACCCCGGCAATCCCAGCGGCAACTGGACCTGGCGTTATACGGATTCCGATCTAACAACCGCGCTGAAAGAGAGGTTGGTTGAGGTTAATTATTTGAATAGCAGGTATACGGGATAGATGAATAAGGTTTAAGGAGGAAAAGGTTTAAGGGGGAAGGTTTAAGGTTTAATGTTGGAGAAAAGGAAAAATAGAACGGCGTAGTGTTTTTCAAAGATCTCGAAATCATATTAGGCGAATACCATTTTTTTGGATCTCATCAGCCAATGGATCATTGCGGTTGAAA
>CBDVDO010000414.1:0-1880 GCA_965372765.1 uncultured Anaerolineales bacterium | reverse complement strand
CTTTAACCAGGGAGCCGGATCAGACATCCCCTTCAGGCGGGTATCTGAAAAGCTTAGTTTCTCACCTTCCCGGGCCTTAAGGAAGATAATTGGTATGGACCTTGAAGCTCCTGAAAAATCTTCAGGCTCAAGATTTGCACTTTGTATCTTGTGCAGGGCACGAGTTCCTATTTCTTTTATCAGCCTATCACTTTCCTCTTGCAGCCTGCGGATATCGGCCAGATAGAGATCCAGGTTTTCCTTGTTCAGCACATCGATGTTCTGATGTTCAAAGAGGGACTGGAAGGCTTCCATAAACAATTGCTTCCCAAGGAGAATGATCTCGTTCTTAAAGTTCCAGGAGGCAGTACTCTCCATGCGTTCTTCAGCAAATCGAATGAGCCAGCGTTGCAGGTCCGCCCTGCTACTCAGATCCTGGAACATACGATCGACTGCAAGAGAGAGCACCCGGCTATGATCCAGTTCCAGGTTGTAACCCGGCTGTATTCCTATTTCCCGGGTAAAAGCGCGGATCACACTCTGAAAAAACTTATCGATGGTTCCGACGGAAAAACCGGAATAGTCATTCAGGATTTCCTTCAGGAGGGCTTTAGATCTCTGGCTAATTGAAGTGGCATTCATGTTTGTGGCCTCCCTAAGGAGTTTCATCTCCTCCAGTTCATCCCCTTCCTTGTACAGGGAGAGTGCATGCAGCTGGTCCAGGATCCGGTGTTTCATCTCCCCCGCTGCCTTATTGGTAAATGTAACTGCCAGGATATGCCGGTGAATGCCTGGACTTGCGAACAAAAGCTTCAGGTATTCCATGGTCAGGGCAAAGGTTTTACCTGAACCGGCAGATGCTTTATATATGTGAAGGGGGGGCATTATGTAAAGATAAGATTGGATTGTTTAGAATTTCATATTTTTGTGCCAAATTTAAATCATGGCCAAACGTGTTGTAGTTGGATTATCGGGAGGAGTAGATTCCAGCGTGGCTGCCTACCTTTTAAAGGAAGCAGGCTATGAGGTCATTGGGCTTTTTATGATCAACTGGCACGATAGAACCGGTGTAATCGATGCAGATTGTCCCTGGGACGAAGATGTGGTCTTTGCCGAACTGGTGGCCAAAAAATTGGAGATTCCTTTCCATGTGGTGGATCTTAGTGAGCCCTACCGGGAACGGGTTATCGATTATATGTTCTCTGAATATCAAAAAGGCCGGACTCCTAATCCAGATGTGCTCTGCAACCGGGAAATCAAATTCGATGCCTTCCTTGAGGCGGCAGAAGCTTATAAACCCGATTATGTGGCAACAGGTCATTATTGCAAAAAGGAAAGTAGTAAAATCAATGGGATAGAGATCCAGCACCTCCTGGCAGGAAACGATCCCAACAAGGATCAGAGTTACTTTCTTTGCCAGCTATCTCAGCAACAACTTGTTAAAGCCCTGTTCCCCATCGGGCATCTCCTTAAGCCGGAGGTGAGGGAGATTGCCAGAGCACAGGGACTGGCCTCTGCCGGGAAAAAGGATTCACAGGGAATCTGTTTCGTGGGCAAAGTCCATCTTCCTGTTTTTCTACAACAAAAACTGAAAGCCAGAGAAGGCAATATTTTTGAAATCCCTGCCGATCTAAGTCAATACAGTTCTGAGAAACAAGATTTTTCAAATCTGGAAGCCATCTGCGCTCCATGGCCCTATGTCAAAGAGGATGGACAGTGGACCGGCAAACACCAGGGGGCCCATTTCTTTACGGTGGGACAACGAAAAGGCTTGAATGTTGGAGGAAAAACTGAGCCTCTTTTTGTGATCGCTACGGATGTAAAGACCAATCGCATCTATGTGGGACAGGGACAAAAGCACCCCGGCCTGTACAGGCGCGGACTCAAAATTATCCCCTCAG
>CBDVDO010000413.1:0-1881 GCA_965372765.1 uncultured Anaerolineales bacterium | reverse complement strand
TCGATCATACAGCTCACTAAAACGGGGATCTACAAGGTAATAAGCAGATTGATTATCCGCATTTCCAGTGCAGGCTGAAAGAATCCCCACGATCAGTATTATTATTATCAGACGAATGAACTTGTTTGACATCCCTATTCCGTCCCTAAACGCATTGTGTTCCAGGGAATTTTTTTCTGAGTCAGTCCCTTGATTCTAAACGAAAACATTGATATACGCAATAGTTTCTTTGTTGGTAACCGGGCGAAAGAAACCATAGAATCAATAATAATCTCATCAAGATAAGGAATATTAAGTTCCAATTCAATAATTAAAAGGTTGTTTGTAGATTTTTAACCTTCCGGAAGAGATCACCCTATCCATGCAGTTAAGAATGACAGTTATCATTTTGTTTAAGTGTATAATTGCTGATGTTCTAATCAAGAATTATAGTATCCTAAATAAAAAATCTGCGGAGGAAAGCGGTTATGATGGAGATTAAAAACTATCTAAAAAGCCATGAAATCGTGGCTGAACATACTTATCAACAGCAGCCAGTTGTCCATGGGTATGCAAATCGGACCCTGCACATAAATCTTTCCCAGAATACGATTGAGGAAAAACCAGTTACTCAACAAATGAAGGATTTATTTACTGGGGGACGGGGTTTTGCTCTCTGGTTGTTGTGGAACGCAGTAACCGAAAAAACCTCTTGGGATGATCCTGAGAACGCTCTTATTATTGCAAATGGCCCTCTTTGCGGGACCACAGCGTATCCAGGGATGGGAAAGAGCACAGTAGTTACCCTCTCCCCTTTGACAAATTCAGTTATTGACAGCAATGGGGGCGGATTTTTTGCTCCCTTCTTGAAATTCTCAGGTTTTGACGCCCTGGAAATTACCGGCAAGGCGGAAGAGGATTCCATTATTGTCATAGATGGAAATACTCAGGAAATCCGGATCGAAAAAGCGCCAGAAGAGGTACTTAATACTTATCCGCTGGCGGGAATCCTCACCGAAATGTATGCTAAAGATGACCGGGACAGAAAAAATGTCTCTGTTATTACTTCCGGAGAAGCTGCCAATCACATTCGTTATGCTGGTCTAAACATCAGCTTCTTTGATCCCCGTCGGGAAGAAGTAAGAGTTAAACAAGCAGCCCGGGGAGGTTCCGGACGGGTTTTTAGGGACAAACACCTCAAAGGTATCGTGGTTCGATTCAGTGGTCTCACAGGAACCAGCAATAATCCCGCCAAGCCTGATCTTATCCGGAAAGCGGGAAAACGAATCAACCAAGAAATCACCCAGTACGATGCCCAGCAAAATAACATGCGGGAGATCGGAACAGCTCATCTGGTTGAAATCATGGACCATTTTGATCTTCTGCCTGTGCACAACTTTCGCTATGGCACTCATCCTGATCATGTCAACATTGATTCCACAACCTGGCAAAAAGCCTTTACACAGGACAAAAGAATGGACAGCTGCTGGCTTGGCTGCACTATGGCTTGCTCCCATGCTGTGGATGGTTTTGCCCTTAAAACTGGACCACACAAAGGAGAAAAGGTCCTTGTTGATGGTCCGGAGTATGAAAGCGCAGCCGGGCTGGGGTCCAATATTGGCGTGTTTGATCCTGAATCTATCCTGGAAATAAACTTTTACTGCGACACCTATGGGGTAGATACTATTTCGTTCGCCAATTCTGTCGCCTTCTGCATGGAATGTTTCCAGGAAGGAATCCTAAACATTGCGCGAACAGGCGGCATTGACTTAACCTGGGGCAACGCGGAAAGCGCACTGGAACTGCTTCACCAGATGTCCCGTGGTGAAGGTTTTGGCCTCATCGTTGGACAGGGAACCCGGTATATGAAATCGTATTTTGCCCAGGAATTCGGTGGCGATC
>CBDVDO010000412.1:0-1890 GCA_965372765.1 uncultured Anaerolineales bacterium | reverse complement strand
AAAAAGGTGCGGACTGCCTGTTTCCCGGACTCATAGAGCTGCTGGTATTTCTCACTTCCTACATCGATATCAAAATCTGTCGATGATATCCCGCAGTCACTGATTTCTATCGTGCGGTGTTGGTCCACTGCACTGGTCTCGTAATAGGAAATCTCATGGGATTGGTACAAATTCCGGAACGCCAGAGTGAGAAACTCCCAAACATTATCCGGAATCTCTGGTTCTACTGGCTGTAAATACTTGTCAGGATAAAGGAATAAACCCAGAGTTTCCCAATTTATACCATCGCGGAAGAACCAGCTTTTACCTGCAAGTTCGTCCTGGTCAAAAATATGCATGGGAAAATTATCAAACAACCCGCCGTCAACATAGTAATCTCCATCACCAAACTTCTTACCATCAAAGCGCAGCGCTTCAAAAAAGATCGGAATAGACATTGACATTCTAACTGCATCCGCTACAGCAACACCTGGGGTATGAGCAGCGGAAAATATCTCAGCCCGCTGCCGGGAAATATTGGCAACCACAATATACAACTCCCGAAAACCCCTTTCCTGAAAATCCGAGAACGTTGCTCTCCCATTACCATCACATTGGTCGGCAATGATATCCTCCAGCCAGCGGTAAAAGTACTCAGTGGAGTACCAGCCATAATTACTAATAAATCGGCGGTAATTCTCTTCTTCGGGAAATCTCAATAACCTTCGCCCTCGTTTTTTTGTTTCACTCTGAGGGACTTTTGAAAAATCCAGAGAATTAAAGATATCTTTCGTTTCAAGCACACTTAATCGAAAACTGACAATGGTAGCTGCTATTGCTCCCGCCGAAGTCCCTGCCACCCGCTGAATATTTTCCACAATGCGGTATTCATCCAGTACCTCCAGGGCGCCCATGTAGGCGATTCCCCGCACACCACCTCCCTTAAATACCAGGTTCTTATAAAGATTTCTCTTAAATTCGTGATCTATCGCCGACTTAATCTTATTTAAATATCTTGGTAAAGCCATAATTTACCTCTACATCCTAAATATTGTTCTGCCCGCCTCCATGCCCTTCTTTGAATAATTACGTCAAAAACAGCTTTTGGTTGCAAGACAGGAAACAGTATCCCGGGAGGATGCCATTTCTTGAGCTGCTGGAATGACCGGATTAATCACCTATCCAGAGAGTACCCGGCCTCCCGGTTAAACCCGCGCCAGGCAGCAGAGTGAAGAAGGGATTTCTTCACTGGAATAGGCCGGACACGTTCCAACCAGCTCTCTTCAGCTTCGGCAGCCTGCTGGAAGCACTTCTCAGAGAAGGTCTTTCTCTCTTCTTGCGACGCCTCGTTGAGCTCCAGAGCGCCCTGAATAAATTCCTCTTCCAGTTGATCACGATCAGACTGATAGCATGCCAATCTATCAGTGTAATTAAGCAGCACTTCCCGGTGCAGGCGTTCATGAGACCAAAAGGTTGTTTTTGGATCATAATAATCCTGCGGCAAGGGGATTTGACCCTGCGGGGGAGCATCCACCCAGTATGGTTTAAAAATACCCGTACACGGCGCAGCTGTTCCTGTGGTAAATACCAGCGGGTTCCCTTCTTCCAAAGAGACAATCATCGAACCAGTGGTCTGACTGACGCGGATGGGTCCAAAACTGGCGTGCATACAAATATCCGCTCCCGCGAGACCCGTAACAGGGTCCGGGTGGACCTGATGATTACGGAGGATCGCCGCCATAGACTGGATAGTAATATTACCAGCGCTGGACCCCAACAGATCTCTGGATCTCTCACAACGCCTGCGCCCGTCGCTGAATTTTGTATATATGAAATCTGAGAAACCTTTTGACAAATTGATATCTTCTTCCGATCTGGCAAAGCGTTTTTCCAGGATAAAATCCTCTAAAC
>CBDVDO010000411.1:0-1897 GCA_965372765.1 uncultured Anaerolineales bacterium | reverse complement strand
GGGGATAGATCCATTGAGGATCGCTCCCCAAAATGCCGTTAAGAGATCTTCGCCGTGATCGAGGATAAGAATGACGACCTCTCCTGGTCGAATTTCTGCCTGATTTAATGCTTGTGCATAGCGAGCCGAACCATGCAGCAGTTCCCGGTATGTAATTGCTTGATCGGATTGACGGCTGAATAGCAGGTGAACAGCGACCTTGTCCGGAGCTTCTAAATATAAATGCTTGAGAACTTGGGTGACGTTCTTCATTTGTACTGGCGATATACCTGCGCTGTACATAGGTGCAGGCGGGTCGAGTCTAAAATTTTCGTTCCTGGATCAGTGATACCAGTTGGTCCAAGGTGTCAAAGGTGTCGGCGTTCAGCTCAGTATCGTCAATGTGGACGCTGTAATTATCCTCGACATACAGCGCCAGGTCGACAAGGCTGAAAGAATCTATCAAGCCGCTAGATAACAACGCTTCATCGGCGGCGATTTCCCTTGTAGGCTGCTTTAGGATCTCTATGGCAATGTATTGCGAAAGGTTGCTGTAGATTGTTTCTTCCATATTAGATTATTTTAACACTCAGGTTTACTGGTTCTGACCGGTTGCCTTTCGCCAGACCACATCAAGGGTTTGCAGGGCAGTCAGATTGCGTACCGGCCATGCCCTGCTCATCGTGTTTGGATCATTGAAGAAATTACGACTCCAGGTTAAGTGCACACCATCCTCCTGCAATCCTTTGTCGGGTAAGTTCTGGACAGCTCCCCAGTAATTCAGCAGTGGGATGTCATACTCGATTGCCAGCTGGGCAATGGTTTCATTTATGCTCCCGTCGCCTTCCTGATTATCCGCTTTTGTGGAAATGATCGGTATAACCCCGTTTTCGATGGAAAACTCGATGATTGCGCGCATGCTCGGCTCGAATTCATCCGCATGCCACATGTCGTTAGCACCGAGCATGATAAAAGCAACAATCGGGCGATGAACGCGAAATTCGCATTCCAGCGGGCTTTCATTGGGCTCACATAGCTCTGGGTCAGACCACAGCGATACAAAGAGAGAGGGTGCATTGAAGCCCGATCTGGCAGCCAGACTTGTGCGGCCGTGGGACCCCCTGAATTCCTGAATAACTGCATCCAGGTCTTGGTATTCACCCAGATCGTAATATTCTGGTCCTTTATCGAAATCACCCATGAACCATGCAGGTGTGCTGCCGCAGTCACCGATTTTTGAATAAGCGTTGGGATTATTGCCCAACTCGAGACCTCGCTGGTAGATCAAAGCGACTGAGTCGCTAACTGGCGGGATGATTGGCAGGCGCTTCCAAGCGTTTGGGGTTAAATTTCGTTTTGGTTTTGGTGCAGAATCCTGAGGGATTTGAACGAGAGGCGTGTCTGTCTCCTCAGGCTGTACAGTTGCAGAGATAGTGCTTGTAAGCAGGGTTTTGGTGGGGTCCAGTTCACTGGGGGTTTGTACTGTGGGGGTATTATGTGTCACTGCCGTGGGGATGGCACCCTGATTGTTCACATCTTCAGCCGGTTCAACCTTTGTTATTGCCGGATTTGTCGCGGTGGTTGGAACTGCCGAATTGTTGCAGGAGGTGATAAAAATTGCCAGAAAAACGATTAGGAACGGATAATTTATTCTCATAACAGTAAGATTATGCTTATTAAGTCAGTGGGTTAATATATATTTAGGCAGTCCGATTATACCGATAATAAAGCATGATTATACCAATTAAGATTTAGGGGAATTACCTTCAAAGAAAAGGGTGAAAATAAATGGCAGTTTTTTTAAACTCGTCCTCAATAATTACCAATCCTGATTTGCGAATTGCTCTATTGTTTCGCCAATTTTTTGAGCGAACTGCTGGGTTCCCAGCGGAGTTATATGAATGGCGCTGTTTGTGAA
>CBDVDO010000410.1:0-1897 GCA_965372765.1 uncultured Anaerolineales bacterium | reverse complement strand
CCAGAAAATTGGCAGTCTGTCCGCTCAAGGAAACAAGCGTGGGTTCCGCCAGAACCTTGACTAAGCCATCCTGTTTCAAGGCATCGATAAAGCCTGTCCAGTTGGCACCGCCACTCATAAAGCGGAAGAGGGCATTTACTGCTGGTGAAACAAGGAAGTTGACTGGTGAAAGTGCTCCGCCCGGATCCTGCGTCAGTATATTTGCATCGCCTGGTGATACTATTTGACTGAGCCCGCCGAGCGTGCTCGCCCCAAACTGTCCCCCTTTGACGTAGTTGAAATTGATCCCAAATTTTCTGACCATACTACGCGACATCTCCGCCATCCTTACCTCCAACATGACCTGGTGCACACCACCCACCTCTATCAAGTTCGTAACCTTGCCTTCGGGTGCGTATGTTCTCGCCAATGCCATGGCCTGGGAAAGATTAGCAGTGTTGGATACTTTACCTGCAAGAGTGATGGAATCGTGTGTCGCAATCACACGGAGATCTCTCTCCCCGGGAAGGACCTCGTGAAGTTTCTGTTTCAACCTCGAAACATCATAAGAGACCTCCAGGTCATAGATGGCGAAAATCTTTTTGTTTTGCCATAAGGTCAGATTGGTGACTCCTGAGGCCTTTCCGGTGACGTAGATCTCGTAGGGAGATATAAGGACAAAATCGGCGACCGCGGGGTCAGCAATGGAAACGCGTTTGGCGGGCCTATCACTTTTGAGAATGATTGACTTTCCCACCACCAATTGTAGTCTTTCGGGTTCCTGAGCCTTTAAATTTAAGGAATCAGTTGCCCAGGATCTCACAGGAAAAACAGCCAATAAAACTGTGAAAACAATCAGTTTAACCATATTGAATCTGCTTAATCGTAACATGGGATTCATTCCTCCCTTACTGGTTAGAGTTTAAATTTCTTTTTGGTTACTTTCTGCCCCTTAATTACTTCCACGGTAAAAGTAGTTTTGCGAGGCCTCCATTTCTTCGTTGTGGTCTTAGATGGTGCTTTGGGTTCAGGAGTAATCTTGAGTAAGGAAGCCAGGGTCTTGGGTATGGTTGCTCCCTTGGTCAAAACAGCCTCCGCATCAGTAATGTTACGCAAAGCAAACTGCAGCTTCCCTTTAGTTGCGGCACGGGCCAGCTTTTCACATTCCTCAGGCGTAACTTCTAAGGTGTAGACATCCACGGGGGCAGGATCACCTTTACCGTTCTCCTGCATTTGCGTGCCGCTTGCGAGCACCACTACGTTTTCGAGCACAATCTTGGTGACTTCCATTTTTGTTCTGGGGTGGGTCAACGTGACCAGAACATCCACGCGATTACCCGGGTTGATGAAGCCTGATATTCCAATGACCTTGTCGCCCTTCACAGCAATCGCACGTTTTCCAGGTTTCAAAATCGCTGACACACCACCGGCAGTAACACTGTCGGGCGCTAATTTCGACTCTATGATGGGTTCGTTTTTCTTGAGGGGAGCGATGATAATCCGTCCTTCTAACTTTTCAGCTTCCGAATAGTGCCCGGTCGGCACACTCTCTTTAAGAAAAGAGACCGTTTTTATCATCTCCTTGTTAAGTTTCGTCCCCCATGGCAAATCGACTGCCGTAACCGCGACAGACACAGCGTCAGCCTCCGCCTGTACCACTACCTCTTTCGGAGCTGTCTGTATCTTCAACCACTTGTACAGGAAGATACTGCCTGATCCGGCAATCACGAGCGCCAATACAATGGGGATAATAGCTTTATACTTTCCCATGGTTTTTCTCCTTTTTTCTAATTTAAATAATCCACATGTGACCCGATAATTCCAAAAACATATATATAAAAGTCCCAAGCGCTATCGCTACCCCATAGCACAGCTTGGGCTTTTTCTTTTCAGCTTTGTCTGGAATTGGGATAAACTG
>CBDVDO010000409.1:0-1899 GCA_965372765.1 uncultured Anaerolineales bacterium | reverse complement strand
TCGGAACAATCAGCGACAGTAACACAATAATGTTTTTTCCATTGAATGTGCAGAGAACATATTTGTTCAAACCACGGCTTATTCGCCTCATACGCGGTCAAATCCCCTCTTATTGCTTAATACTACAAACTTGACTACCTGAAACTTGCCTTCCTTCAGTAAAAGCAGGAACCGATTGATACAGGTGATGATTGTTCTTGCCAAACTGGCCCCGGAGGTATTGTTCGGCCATTCCCGCGAGGAAGCCAGCCTGGCGCTGGAGCACCTGCTGCAATCCCACGATCCCTGCATTTCCCGCTCAACCTACTGCCTAAAATTGAAACACGAGCGAGTTAAATTTTTCCGGATGCACAAAAAAGCCCTGAGACCTTCATCGTGAGGTACTCAGGGCTTTTTTTATAGGTTAATTTGGGACAAAACCAGTGGGGGAATCTTTTCCAGGGCTATATCAACAATACAATTTGAATAACATACGGTAATAAAGCCAATATTCCTAACCATGGGTTCCCTCGACGGGAGGAATTGCGGGTGTCCCAGCTAAAGAGATAAATGGCTAATCCGAAAGCGAGAACTCCGCTAGCAAATAAAACAATCACTGAACTCCAGGGGGAAAAATCAGCTGCTCTGCCCATCGCTAAACCATTAAAAGCATTCATTGCCTGAGTAGAAGGCAAAAGTTGGGCAATCTTGCCCGCGGTTTCTGGCAACATGCTGTAGGGAACCATCAAACCGCCTAACAACATTGAGGGTGTAAAAACGAGCTGTGACCAGAGAATCGTCATCCGTGAGGTCGGAGAAACAACGCCAATCAGGACGCTTAAACCCGTGCAGGCAATTACTGCAGCAATAAATATCAAGCAATAATTGAGCCAATGAATTGGTAAAGGAGCATTAAATAACCATGGCGCTGTTAAAGTAATGATTCCAGTAACAATTACCAGGTGCAGAATTGTAGTTAATGCTGGAATTATCAGAATCGATACCGCTGGTATGCCATTAATCTTGTAACTTCTAAAGATCCCGTTTTCTCGGGCATTCACCAGCGGATCTGGGATCCCCAGCAGCGTTGCCGATAAAATGCCAAAGATTACCATCGCCGGGATAATATTTTCCCGGAATGGGGGGTTGATTTCAACCATGATAAATCCCAGCATCAAGTAAAACCCTAAGGGAAAAAGGTAATTCAATAACAGCAGTTGTTTGTTGCGAATTCCGGCTAGAAATTCGAACTTAAAGTGATGAATAAAAGCTTTCATTGGATTTCTCCGGTGCTGGTGATTTCCAGGAAACGATCTTCCAAAGAAGGCCGTTCCACTCGAAGATCAATCAGGGTGTCCTTTTGAGTTTCAATGTGGGAGATAATCGCTGATACCGTAGGTCCGATATCCTTACTGAAATAAATTCTGTAATCATCCAAAATTGTAGAATAGGTAACAGCCGGGAAAGACACATCGGAACCAAGCAACAGGGATGATTGTGTGCGGACAGAAATCTTGGTCAAGCCCGCGCCTGCGGCCGTAATTTCCAGCGGTGATCCAATTTTGGCTATTTTCCCCTTAAGCAGAATCGCCACCCGGTCTGATAATTGTTCCGCTTCAGCCATATCATGGGTTGCCAGAACAATCGTGGTGCCAGCTTTTTGGAGTTCCTGCATCATGCTGTGCAGTTCTGAACGGGTGCCTACATCCAATCCCGCTGTTGGTTCATCCAAAAAGAGAACCTGGGGATTGTGCATCACTGCCAGTGCCAGAGCCATCCGGCGCTGCTGCCCGGTAGACAATTCAAAGAACTGGGAAGTACTCTTCTCAGCAAGCCCCAGTCTCTCCAATAGATCCATTCGGGGTTCTACATTATGGTAAGCGCTAAAGAGTTTAACAGCTTCCTCAGGGGTGATGCTCT
>CBDVDO010000408.1:0-1905 GCA_965372765.1 uncultured Anaerolineales bacterium | reverse complement strand
GGAAGTTGGGACCCTGGAAATTTGGCTGCGGTGTAAGTCCAACTACAGCATGGATCACCATGTTGAGCAGACCTCCATGAGAGATGATTAAATACCTGCCAGGGGGATTTTTCATCAGCAGGTTAAGTGCCCTTCCTGCCCGCAAAAAAAGTTCCCATTGACTTTCTCCAGTGCCGGCGATAGGCTGGTACAGAGGTATGAAGTCCGGCGGAGGCATTTCCTGTAGGGCTTTCTCGTGCAGCATTCCAGCTAATTTACCGTTGTCCCTCTCCATCCAGATTGGATCATATCCCAGGGTAAGATTGAGGGCTTTGGTGATAATCTCGGCAGATTCCTTTGCCCTGGTTAATGGACTGGAGAATGCATGGTCAAATTCCACTTCCTGTTTTTCCCAATAGTCAGCCAGTTTTTTTACCTGAGTAATCCCCAGTTCTGTCAGCGGAAAATCGGCCTGTCCTTGATGGCGGTTTTCCGCATTCCCGGTTGATTCACCATGGCGCAGGAATGTAAATAGTAAGGAAGAGGAAGTGGTTGTAGTTAGAGACATAAATGCGATTTTAAATAATCCCTGATAATTGAATGTGTTTTCACTCCCCGGGCCAATCAGCAGACCCGTGAAGGAACTCCTTTCCAGTATTTTTTCTTTTTCCCGCCTGCTGGAGGATTTTCAATACCAACAAACCTTCGCCAGTACCGATAGCAGGTGAGCTTTCATATCTAGTAAACACCCCGCACCCGGGTGAGGTTACGTTTATTGCTTGAGCCTGGTGAATGATCAATCTTTGATCGTCCCAGGTTGTAAATGTCCCCGGCCAGGGGGAATATGCGCGGACTTTTCTTGCCAATTGTTCTGCTGGTTGATTAAAATCAAGCAACCCATCACCTCTTTTGAGCAAATGAGCGTAAGTTACTTTCGATTGGTCCTGGATTTGGATTTGAACCTCGCCCGAAATATATAAGGGGATGGTTTTTACCAGGAGGTCTGCCCCGATAGCCGATAACCGATCAGAAAGAGATCCTGCTGATTCCTGAGGTTGAATTGAAGTAGATTCTTGAGCAAGGATAGGTCCATCATCTAACCCTTCAGCCATCCTCATAATCGTAACGCCGCTGACAGTGTCATTTTCCAGAATTGCCGCGTTGATTGGAGATGCTCCCCGCCAACGGGGGAGAAGTGAGGCGTGGACATTCAAGCATCCAAAATGGGGTAGAGCTAAAAGAGTTGGACTGAGGATTTGACCAAATGCGGCAACGGTGATGAGATCCGGATTCCAGGATTTGATTAGCTCCAGAGATGATTTGGAATTAACGTCTTGCGGCTGGAAAATTTCCAGGTTTAGAGATTCTGCGGACACTTTGACTGCTGGTGGAACCAACTTTCTGCCCCGCCCGGAAGGACGATCAGGTTGGGTAATGACTCCGATAATTTGAAAATTCTTGGATAACTTTTCCAATACAGGAACCGCGAAATCCGGGGTGCCCATAAAGATAATGGAAGGGTTCATAAGAAGATTTTAACATAATGTCCAGAACTTCATCAATAAAACCAATGAAATTCCAGATAGTTAGTTGTTATCCAGGCGAAAGTGGTAAGAGATATTTCAGGATCTTATGGCTGAGAGGATTGAGATGATTTACCAATCGAGACTTGATCGCGTCCTTTATTTTTTGCCTGGTAAAGCGCGCGATCGGCAATGATCACAAGTTCATCAACATCCGAGGTGTGGTCCGGCAAGGTCCCGATGCCCTGGCTGATGGTAGGTTTAGGGATGGTTTTTCCTTCAACGTTAAATAACGGCAGTTCAGAAAGGGTGTGCCTGATCCGATCGGCTACTATCTTCGCTTGAGAAAGCGTAGTTTTTGGAAGAATCACGCCAAACTCCTCTCCACCCCAGCGACCTACTG
>CBDVDO010000407.1:0-1916 GCA_965372765.1 uncultured Anaerolineales bacterium | reverse complement strand
CCTTAATATGATTCTACTCAATATTTATTCAATTTAACGAAAATCGATTGGAATTACTCTCTATTTTCAATGGTCAAGTTAGCTGTGAATTTTCTTCTGGAGTGCTGATGATCTCCTCCGGGGAAAAACCGGATCGGTCATCAACCAGCCTCCAGGATTTGGATTCTACTGCCTGGCCGCTATCAATCCTGGTAATCAGGTAAGAATACCAGGGGATGGCCCACTCCCGGTCAAATTCTGAGGGAATATTGGGGTGATCAGGGTGAGAGTGAAAAATACCGATGATATTTTGTCCGAGCCGTTCGGCTTCTTTTTCACCACCCAGCATATCTGCGGCAGTGATCAGGTAGCGGTTGTGTCGGGCGGTATCTTCCCTCTCATTTTCCAAGTTCAACAGGCTCTGGACATACCGAACCCCATCCTGTTCATACCCCAACAGCAACCCTGCGCCTTCTTCGGGATAGGCATTCTCTCCCTGGGTATGAATTTCATTGAGAAGGTGGTGCGGGATGTTAATGCTCATCTTGTTTTCCATAATTCATCATGACTGAGATATTTAAACCCGGCATCAGGAAAAACTGTCACAACCACTCCATCCTCCAGCTCATTTGCTACCTGGCGGGCCGCTACCGCTGCTGCGCCTGAAGAAATTCCGATAAAGTAACCTTCTTCTCTCACCAGGCAGCGGACCATATCGTAGGCATCTTCCGTTTTAACAGGTATGATCCGGTCTGCTGCGGATGGATCATAAATCCCTGGTTGCAGTGCGGAGGAAAGATGCTTTAAGCCTTCCAGTCCATTAAACGGCGAATCCGGCTGAACGCCGATAATTTCCACATCGGTTTTGTGTTCCGCAAAGAAGCGGGAAACGCCGGTAAGGGTTCCGGTGGTGCCCATGCCAGCAACAAAATGGGTGATTTTCCCAGCGGTTTGTTCCAGAAGTTCCGGTCCAGTGCTCTTGTAATGAGATCTCCAATTCTCCGGGTTATCATACTGATTGGCGTAGTAATATTTTTCTGGATGATCTTCTGCCATTTGCTGGGCAACCTCGATGGCGCCGTCCGAACCTTCCAGAGGATCGGTGAGTACCAGTTCCGCGCCCAGAGCCTGAAGGATTTTTATCCTCTCCGGGCTGGCATTGGAAGGCAGCGCCAGGGTGATGGGAATGCCTAAAGCTGATCCGAAAGTAGCGTAAGCAATACCCATGTTCCCGGAAGTGGAGTCCAGCAAATGCATCCCGGGCAGTATCTGCCCCTCATGGAGGGCTGATTGAATGATTCCCCAGGCTGGCCGGTCTTTCACTGATCCGCTGGGGTTAAACCATTCTGCTTTGGCGAATACCTGGACATTGCTGGTTCCATTATTAGACAACGTAACCAGCGGAAGCAGGGGTGTATTGCCGACCAAAGACGGCATTCCCTCGTCAAGTGCTATTCTTTTTAGGTATGGCGTTAAGTCCTGCATCATTAACTGATTCCTGCTTAAATAAAAGCGGCCAACATTTTCTATGTCGCTGAGGGCATAAGTAATCTGCGGAAATCGCCTCTGCTTCTAGGAATCTGTTGACCAGCTGATCTCAGGAAGTAGTTTTACGATCCCCGCTGTATACAGGCGCAAGATGTGTTCATAAAATAATCCATTTATTATGAATAAGATGATATATATTTTAATAACTTCCTGCCAGTTGTCAACCCCACTCGGTAGAAGATCAGGGAAATATCTCTCCAATCTGCCCCAACGCTTTGAGGGTGAATGGGGATCTAGCTCAACTATCTGATAAGTTAAGCCCGTTGAATCTTACTGCCGTTGGATCATATAAGGTAACAGAAAGTGAAGGTGCCTGGTACTCGGTCAGTTTTTTTAAAAATTATTTATAAGAAGATTAACAAATGGCTCGTTGATGGGAGAGTAAATGG
>CBDVDO010000406.1:0-1925 GCA_965372765.1 uncultured Anaerolineales bacterium | reverse complement strand
AAAGACCGGGGATACGAGAGTCATTATCGTGGTTGAGGACTCGATCCGTTTTTACTCGCTTTATCTTCCTGTTTTGTATTCGGAAATAATGCTTCAAACCCAACGTCTGATTTCTGAGGGGGCGAATGACTATCTTTCACTGCTTCAGATGCGCTCCCGGCCTAAGATTCTGCTGGCCAGAAGTTTTGAGGAAGCTTTGGCAGATTATGAAAAATACCAGGACCATCTGCTGGGCATGATTACGGATATCCGTTTTCCCCAAAATGATTTGATTAAAGAAGATGCGGGATTTGACCTCGTCCGCAAAATCAGGGAGCAAGCGCCCACACTGCCAATTATGCTCCAATCCAGTAATGAAAAAAACCGGAATGAATCAGAGGCGCTGAATGGATTTTTTGTCAATAAAAATGACCGTTCGCTGATTCATGAACTGCGTACATTTTTACTCGACTATATGAGCTTTGGCTCATTTACATTCCGGCTCCCGGACGATAGCATCGTTGGTTCTGCTGATAACCTTTTTGAGCTCAGGGATGAGCTTAAGAAGGTTCCCCTGGAGTCTTTTGTCTATCATGCCCAAAATGACCATTTCTCAGGTTGGTTGGCAGCACGTGGTGAATTTGCGATGGCCCGGCAGGTTAAACCCCGCAAGGTCTCTGAGTTTGATAACAAAGAAGACTTACGGCAGTTGATCATCACTTCTGTTGCGGATATTCTTCAGGAACGAATGGGGATTATCGTTGACTTTGATCGGCAGAATTATCATTCGCATTCACGCTTTATCCGTCTCCGTCCGGGTTCGTTGGGTGGGAAGGGCAGGGGCTTAGCCTTCTTGCTTTTCTTACGCAGTTCCTATAATGCGGGTTTCAGGGAAGAATTTCCTGAGGTGGATATACAAATTCCCAAGACTGTTGTAATCGGCACAGACGAGTTTGATCAGTTCATGAGGGAGAATCAGCTTTACGAATTTGTGTCAACTGACCGGACTGACTGGGAGATCATGGAACGTTTCCTGGAGGCAAATATTTCAGCAGAGCTGCGGGATGACCTGAGATTTATCTACCGGGACCAAACCCGACCGTTTGCGGTTCGATCATCCAGTATATTTGAGGATTCGCTATTTCAACCATTTGCGGGTGTGTTTTCTACTTATATGCTATCCAACTGCCACCCGGACTTGGAAGTAAGGTTGGAGCAGCTGGTTTCAGCTATTAAACTCGTTTATGCGTCCACTTATCTTAAATTAGCCCGTTCCTATGCTGAAACCTTGAGTATCTCCCTGTCGGAGTCACGCATGGCGGTAGTGATCCAGGAGGTTGTTGGGCGTTCTTATGGCGAGAGATATTATCCCAATTTTTCAGGAAATGCGTCTTCTTATAACTATTATCCGCTGGGAAATCACCTCCAGCCGGAGGACAGGATTGCCTTTGTGGCGATGGGGTTAGGAAAAACGGTTGTTGAAGGCGGGCTAGCCCGGCGTTTCAGCCCCAAACGTCCCGGGGTGAATATCTTCTCCAGCGTAGAGGAGGAAATTAGCGGCAGTCAGCGCAGTTTTTACGCTGTCCGATTGAATAAAGATGACTGCATTGATCTGGACCAGGGTGAAAATACTTATTTGGAGAACTGCCATCTCCTGGATGCGATTGAGGATAATACCCTGTGGCAGATAGCAGATACCTATGATCCCCATGGGGGTCGGCTTTCGAGTGGTTTTATGAATTCAGACAACGGTGCGCCAGTGATCACCTTTAACCGTCAACTCAAATACGGGACCTTCCCGATGGCAGAAATTATCAACCGGGTACTGGAGCTGGGCGAAAAAGCAGTGGGGTGTCCGGTGGAGATAGAATTCGCTGGTAATTTTTCCGATAATCCTGATGAAAAACCGACTTTCAGATTACTTCAGCTGCGTCCATTCCTGGAAC
>CBDVDO010000405.1:0-1927 GCA_965372765.1 uncultured Anaerolineales bacterium | reverse complement strand
TATGAAGATTAGTGAATATTTCATTGATTATTCTGATGATTATTCTGACAGGCTGCAGTAGTGCCCCGGAAAAATCACGCAAGCCCAACGCAGATTTCAGCCGGGGCCTGCCGCTGGCAACGAACGCCAGCGGTTCGATAGCTTATGCAGTGGAACCAGCTGGTGACCGAATACAGGTAGTGATACCTTACCTCATGGAAAACACCCAGCCAGCATTTCGCTATCTCCAGCTAAACGAACATGCTGATATTTTGCTTGATATTGATATTGATTACGATTTAGAACGTTATGCTCTCTCTCCCCGGATGGTCTCTAACGGAGAATACCTTCATCTGATCTGGGCTTCCCGGGAGGATACCTCAGAGGGATGGCATCTGAATTACCTGATGGTCGATCAACGGGGAAAAGTTATTTCAGCCCTGGTGGGGATTTCCGCGCAATCTCAATCTGTCAGCCAACCTCAAATAGTCAACGACCTGGCAGGAGGCGCAATTATTCTCTGGAAAGATACTGGAACAGGGGGAATTGTGTATTCACAAGTCTCATCTACAGGAAAGATTATTTCTCCTCCCAAAGGATTGGTAGAGAGGGGAGAGGATCCATCGTTAGGATTGGATCAAGAGGGGAATTATCATCTGGTTTGGATGGATGGAGATGATTTAAAATACAGGGAGTTTGACTTACTGGAAACTCTTCCCCTGTCTGGGAATACGCTGACCCGTATACCCGTTTCTGTTGGCAATGTTCTGGAAGGTCCCGTTCTGGGTTTTGATGCAGGTTATGTCTATGTGTTCTGGTCAATATTGAAACAAACCGGTCTTGAAGCCGGAACAGCGAGCACTGAGTATGTGGTTTTTGAGATTGGGAATCCTGGTCAGCTGCTAAAAGAGAGATTGAACATCTATCCTGATTCTAAAGGACTTTTTGAATCATATCAGGGAGATTACAACCTGTCGCAGCTGATCCCACCTCCGGAGGAGGATTATTTCAGCACAAATTTTGTTTATGCCCCAAACACTAATTCAACTTCTGGCAACGCTCTTGCCGTGGCGATTGCGGCAAACCAGAAAGTTAGGTTGGATGATTATGTTCAGATTGCGGTTGGGATATTTGCCGATGGGAAATATCAAGGTTACACCCTGGCCACCAAGACCATCTCAATTTCCCTGAATGCGGTGGTGGAAAGAGATCAGGCTGGAAACCTTTATTTGATCTGGCACGAAGGAGCTGCTGGAAAGAACCTGTTTTATTCGACAACTTCCCCCCTGGGAAAGGCTGCTCTTGACAGGATCAGTTTTTCAGATCTGCCAAATCTAATCCTTTCCGGCAGCCTGGAAGCAGTGATCGGGATCCTGCTTTTCCCCTTTGCCTTCCCCTGGATGTTCGTCGGTTTTTTGATCTTGATTGTCTGGCGATTAGTGCGTAATGATGAGGACCTATCCCTGCCGCTCTCCCGTATTCTGCTGGTTATTGCTGTGATCTCCTATCAGGCTTCAAAGATATTATTTCTCCCCGACGTTGTTCTTTACGTTCCCTTTTCCGCCTGGACGGATGTCCCGCAGCAGTTGGGGCTTGTTCTGCGTATTGGTATTCCTCTGCTGATATTCGGCCTGGGCATTACTGCAGCGGAATGGCGTCGACGCCGACAGGATTCTTCCCCCTCGACCTTGAGTTATTATTTATCCATTGTGCTTGTTGATGTAGTGCTAACCCTGGCGATCTACGGGGTGATTTTCCTGGGAGAGTATTAATTTTTTAACTATATTTGTGAATGAAATACCTGTTAGCAGATATGCCCGATAGAGATCATTTTAGGCAATACCATATCCGATGCATCGAAAATTAACTACAGCATGGCAAAGATAACTACAGAAAAATTACACTCCCTAAAATCCTTGAGAAAACCTTTGAACTTTATTGGCCAAAG
>CBDVDO010000404.1:0-1929 GCA_965372765.1 uncultured Anaerolineales bacterium | reverse complement strand
GAATTTAATTTCCCTGAGCAGTACTTCAGCAAACAACAGCACAGTCGCCAACGGATTGTTCAATTCATGAGCAACGCCTGCTGCCAGCTGGCCCAGGGAAGCCAATTTTTCCGATTCCACCAGTTGTTTTTGTGTTTCCTGCAGTCGATCCAGCATATAGTTAAAAGAATCAGCAAGCAATCCCACCGCACCGCCTCCACAGCCAGGAGCACGGGCCTGTAAATTGCCCTCCGCCACCAGCTGGCTAATCTGGGAGAGTGTACGCAGCTCCTGCAGCGGCCTGGTGATCTTCCGAGAAACCGGTGTGGCTAAAAGGAAGGTCATCAAAATTGTGATTACCGCTACAAGTGAAGTACGCCTCCGTACCGAACCCAGGAAATCCAGGAAGACTTTCTGACGAGACCCCACGTAGAGGATACCAACGGTTTGATCTTGATGATCCAGGAGTGGTTCATAGCGGGTGATGTAATACTCATTGACAACAAAGGCTGTGCCGACATAATCCAATCCATTCTGGAGCACTATCTCATTAACATCCTGTGAGACCCGGGTTCCCACCGCCCGCTCCTCCAGTTCGGTCATCACATTTGTAGAGACCCTGAGATCACCGAAAAAAATTGTCACAGTATCAATTTTCGCACTGTCTTTGATAGCATCAACCAGAGAAAAATCGTTGTTGAACAAATGAAAAATCACCACAGCTCCGATTATCCGGCCATTCTCCTGGATAGGAGCAGCTCCCACAATCCCCAACCCAGCTGATCCCTCTCTGAGATCGAACGGCTCTGAAGCTGATTTTGGGGTTTCCAGCAGTTCGATTCGTGCTTGGTCAGCGAGGCCGGTTTCAACGAGGATTTCCTTTGGAATCACTTCTGTGGATGAGATTAACGTTCCAGTCCGCAGCACATCGTCAAAAACGGCAAAACCCGCCCAGCTTCTCCCAGTCTGAAGGAGAGACAGCTGCTGATCTGTGGAACGCAGCACTCCAGCAACCAGGTTGCCTTGATCGTCCAGAACTGCAACAACCCTGTTTCCTTTCAGCCTACAATCACTTAGCGCTGTTTGAATTTTGTTTTCTATGTCCTTGATCGCCGAAGTATTCCCCCCCCGTACTTCAGCAAACGAATTTATTACCGTATTGGAAAGAGCTAGCTGGTTTGCCGTTCGGGAAAGATCTTCCAGCCTAAATTGGTAGAATAACTCCGCGGTGAGGAAATCCTGTTCAATCCGTTCATCCATCGCCTCGGCCAGGTAAGAAGTGATCGTATTTGTAATCGCCCAGTTCCCAATCCCAATAGTGAGTGCGGCTACCAGAGTAAAGGAAAACACCATCACGGCCTGGACCGGACCGCTGTAAAGGTCTTTGAGATAATTCAGGATAATCTTCATCAGAGAAACATCCCCTCCAGGGTTTTTCGTCCTGATCAGGTCAATCTGCTCTAAAAACAAACAACTTCAGGAAAGAATCCTGCTTATTTTTTTGATCAGTTTTTCCGGATCAATCGGCTTGCTCAAGAAAGCATCGATATGGATGTATTCATCCGTAGGAAAAAGCTCTGCATAGTCTGTGTTGGCAATCGAGGTAACCATCACTATGGGAATATCCCGGGTAGCATCATCTGCATTCATTTTCCGGCTGACGGAAACGCCGTCAAGCACTGAATCCATCATCACATCCAGAATAACCAGGTCAGGGCTGTTCTTCCGGGCCTTCTGAAAACCTTCCTTCCCGCCGGAAGCCCTTTCGACTTTGTATCCTTCCTTCTCCAGGACAATACGGGTTGCATTTACAAAATCAGGATCATCATCAATAATCAGTATCGTAGACATATAATTCTCCTATTTTGGTATCTGGGCTTTCACCAGGCAATTTTTATTGGTGATATGATATTCAAATTCTGCCCGAAAATGCTGGATTGCTGAGCGAAC
>CBDVDO010000403.1:0-1935 GCA_965372765.1 uncultured Anaerolineales bacterium | reverse complement strand
GGTTCCAATGACTTCAAACACCTCTCGTAGAAGATATGAACTTGACTGGCTTCGCATATTGGCCATTTTAGTCGTTTTCCTTTATCACAGTACTCGATTCTTTGATCTGGGTGACTGGCATATGAAGAATATTGATACCTATGTCTGGGTTGAGATATGGAATGTTTTTGTCACCCGTTGGATGATGCCGCTTTTTTTCATAATATCGGGCGCGAGCTTGTTTTATGCAATGAGAAAATCCAGCGGTTTTAAAAAGTTCTATGTGGATAAATTCCTGAGACTGATGATTCCGGTTTTATTCGCCTCGGTGACGCATAGTGCTATACAGGTATACTTGGATCGATTGGCCCATGGTCGGTTCTCAGGATCTTTATTCTCGTTCATCCCCGAGTATTTCAACGGCGTTTATTCAGGGATTGGCCTATCTGGATCAGGGAATTTTGCCATTCACGGGATGCATCTCTGGTATCTGCTGTTCCTGTTTGTTTACGGTCTGATCTGTTATCGCTTATTTATCTGGTTTAGGGCAGGCGGGCAGAAATTGCTGGAACGGATGACAAGCTTTCTGGCCATACCGGGATTGATTTATCTCGGATTTACAGCTCCGCTTTTGGTCATGAAAGCGGTGATTCCACATTCAGTTCTGGATGTCGGTAACGGAGGTTGGGGATTTTTGTATTATCTCTGGTTCCTGATTGCCGGGTTCATAATCTTTTCCAGTGATCGGCTCCAACGCTCCATTACAAACCAGCGCTGGATTTCGCTTTTACTGGGTGGGGCTCTGTCAGTCGTTTACCTGTACATGTTGTTTGGTGTCTCCGAACCCTTTTTCCAGGGAAAGAGTGGTTACTGGATATCCAGCCTGCTTTCCTTTTTCAGTGCCTGGAGCTTGGTATTCGCCATCCTGGGGTTTAGTATGCAACATCTGTCATTTGACCGTCCGCTGCTCCATCATGTCAATGAAGGAGTACTGCCGTTTTTTATCTTGCACCAGACTGTCCTGCTGGGATTGGGCTATTTCATTTTGAACAGGGAGATCCCTAATTTCCTGAAATGGGCAATCGTTTTTGCAGGCTCCTTTATTGTGGTCATCGCAATTTATGTACTCTTGGTTCGCAAATTTGATCTGTTCCGCTTCTTGTTCGGCATGAAAACATCCCATCCTTTTTTCGGTGTCTTTAATAAAAAAGGTGCTTTGATCATCCTGCCGCTACTCTGGCTAGGTTTAAGCGTTTTTGCGGGATTCAATCATACAGACCCTACAGAGCAGAACCAATATCCAATGCCATTGGGGTATCATCCTGTACAGGATATTCTTCTAAACGCAGAATCGGTAACTAATCGATCTTCAGCAGGTGTTCGGGTGGTTAACGACGAGAAGGCGTCCATCGGAAAGGCAATCGAGTTTTTTTCGGGAGCAAATAATCGGATAGAACCCCAACCAAAGGACTACTTTGAGACGCGTTTTTCAGCACCGGCAGGTCGATACTTTGTCTGGTTAAGAGGAAAGAGTGACGCTGACAGCGAGTTGACGGATTCAATTTGGCTGCAGGTGGATAATCAAATCGGGACTCAGCAAGGGAGTGTCCATTTGGGAAATTGGAATTCATTCCATCCGGTGGGTGTCTACGCCTGGGCAAGTGATGTTCATATTCCCATAGTCATCCTATTGAGGCACACAGGTGATCACACGATCCGGATTCAGCCCCGGCAAATACCCCACAGGATTGATCAGATCTGGTTGAGTCGATTTCAGCATCGAATCCCGAACACGTTTAGACCTATAAGATGATAGGAGATGATAGGAATTTTGGTTACGTTCTGATTTAGATAATATGCAAAAAAAGATAAAAGATAAAAGCATGAAAGATAAAACTGTTGTCATTACCGGGGCTACCAGTGGTTTAGGAAGAGCTACAGCACTTCAACTCGCCC
>CBDVDO010000402.1:0-1937 GCA_965372765.1 uncultured Anaerolineales bacterium | reverse complement strand
AGAAGATTCAAGGGCAAACCTTGAAGGGTATGAATGGCTGCTAAAACGTTTCACAAATGAAAAAGCAAAAGCCCAAATAGAGAAAGTGATCAAACTGGCCAGTGTAGCAGAAATTATTGACTGCACCACGGCTCAGCTGGCTATTGCCTGGTGTTTGCTTAATCCGAACGTGAGTACGGTGATCACAGGCGCTTCTAAAGCCTCTCAGGTAAAAGACAATATGAAAGCGATCGATATCGTGGAAAAATTAACCCCTGAAGTGGTTGAAACAATCGAAGAAATTCTGGATAACAAGCCGGAAATGCCGCCTGACCTCAGATAGGAAGAATTAAAAATTTTATTCTGTTGGTGGCAATGTAGAACTGACAGTATTCAAGGGTTCAGCGGCTGAGTTGTGACAATCAGCCGCTTATTTCTAGTTTAATATCTCCAGCGAGTTTTTTCGCTCTCTCCACTGCATCCCCCAGGTAACCCGATCCATCCATCGCTTCAGCAATTTCTGTTTGAGATAGATATTCCAGCAAAGCGGGATCGTTTGAAACCAGTTCCAACAATGGGTTTAGCTCTCCCTCCCGCACCGCAGCCCAGGCTTGCAGGGCATGATTCCGCAGGGCTTGATGCATTTGCTGGCGATCTGCGCCGGCTTTACTGAGGATCATTAACAGCTTTTCGGTAGCCGCGAACGGACTGTAATCCTCTAAGTTTTGTTTAATCCCATGTTCAAAGACCTGAAGACCAGAAAATATTACCTTACATTCACGAAGCATTTCATCAGCAATAAGAAAAGCTTCTGGGAGAATTGTCCGCCGGTTTGCGCTGTCGTCCAGTGTGCGTTCAAGCAACGAATGAGCAGCATTATCCCAGGCAGTCCGGGGAAGCTGTGCCAGGAGCCTGCCCAGTGAGTTGATTTTTTCAGCCTTGACCGGGTTTTGTTTAAAAGGCATGGCTGAAGACCCAATTTGTTTCTCCCCAAAAGGCTCTGCCAATTCAGCAAAAGTCGGAGATTGCAAGATCCGCAAATCAAATGCCATTTTGTATAGAACTGCGCCCAAACCCGAGAGGGTGGTCAGCACCTGGTAATCTTGAATGCGGGGATAAGTTTGAGAAACAACCTCAAAAAACTCAATATCCAGTTTTTTTGCCATGCTGTCCTGAAATTCTGCCAGGTTTTCCTTGCCAATCAAGGATGCAAAAGATGCGCTGGTTCCCACAGCTCCGCAAAAACCCTTTGACTTTATCCCGCTCTCAAGCGCAATCAACAAACGGTAATACATCAATAGATCCTGGGCTGACTGAGCTAACCGGTACCCTAATGTTGTCGGTTCCGCCGGCTGTAGATGAGTGAAACCGATTATGGGCAGTTCTGCCCAGCGGTCAATTAAGCTGACCATCACTCCCAGCAGATCACGAAGTTCCTGAAGAATCAAACCCAGAGCATTCTTTTCCTGGAGAATGAGCGCATTATCCTTGATATCCATCGAGGTCGCACCCAAATGAAGTATTCCCCCTGCCAATGGGCATTGATTTGCAAAAACCTGAAGTTCCGCCATCAGATCATGATGAATTTGCTCTTCTATCTTTGCAGATTGAACCAGATCAATTTCTCCCGCATTGTTCCGGAGTTCAATTGCCTGATCCGCGGTGACCAACTGGTATTCGATCTGAACTTCTGCCAAACTTGCCCAGATTTCCCTCCACAACAGGCGAGTATTGTATTCTCCCCAGATTTCCCTCATCTGTGGTGAACCGTATCGCCAAGAGAAAGGAGATTGATAAGTTTTTTGGTCTTCCATGAATTATCCTGGTAAAAACTAAACAGCGCCTGCTGTAGGGTTAATGATTTACACCCTCATTATAATGCTTCCGGCATAATTCAGCGTTGATAGTAGATCAATAACAACCTCTAAAACCTTACCTGTCATCCCTGTGATGATAGC
>CBDVDO010000401.1:0-1938 GCA_965372765.1 uncultured Anaerolineales bacterium | reverse complement strand
GCCCGGGGCTGGGTTTACTTAATGTGGTTGAGCCTCAAACTAAGGAGACTAATAATGGTTAAGAAGGACAACAAAAAAACCTTAGAAGAATATTCGCTTGATATCGCGACCCAAGAAATGCTGGCCCGTGGTGAAGAATTGGGTTTAGAAACAGCCTTTACCCGTGCTGACAATATGAAGGCCTGTCCGATTGGTGCGGATTCGTTATGCTGCAAAATTTGCAGTATGGGCCCCTGCCGAATTGTGAAAGCGGGACAAACAGGAATTTGTGGAGCGACAGCGGATACCATCCAGGCCAGAAACTTTATCCGTATGGTGGCTGCTGGAGCTGCAGCTCACTCTGATCATGGGCGTGATATGGCGTTTACTTTGAAAGAAACAGCCAACGGTGAAACTCAGGGTTATATTATTCGTGATGTTGCCAAACTCCGGGACCTTGCCTCGAATTACAACATCCCCATTGAAGACCGCTCCCCCAACGAAATAGCCAATGATTTGGCGGATTTTTACATTGCTCAATTTGGCCAGCAAAAAGGCCTGGTTGCACCGGTAATCCGGGCTCCGAAAAAACGCCGTGAAGTCTGGGAAAAAGCAGGGATTCTTCCCCGTGGAGTTGACCGAGAGATAGTGGAATGCCTGCACCGGACCCATATCGGCGACGACCAGGATGCAGAACATATCCTGGATCACGCATTACGCACTGCTATTGGTGATGGCTGGGGCGGCAGTTTGATCGCCACTGACGTATCTGATATTTTATTTGGTTCCCCGGCCCCGATCCTGGGGGAAGCAAACCTGGGTGTATTGAAGGATGACTATGTCAATGTCGTTGTCCACGGACACGAACCCACCTTGAGCAATATGATTGTGGCCGCATCACAATCTCCGGATATCCTCGAATATGCCCGGGCAGCGGGTGCTGAAGGAGTGAACATCTCAGGGATTTGCTGTACTGCAAATGAAGTCCTGATGCGTCAGGGTATCCCTGCCGCGGGGAACTTCCTCCAGCAGGAGTTAGCTATCATGACCGGTTCTGTGGAATCCATGGTAGTGGATGTTCAATGCATCATGCAGGCTATAGTTGGGCTGGCCGAGAATTTCCACACCGAGATCATCACCACTTCCAAAAAAGTTAAAATCAAGGGCGCCACGCACATTGAATTTGATGAGAAGAAAGCCCTGGATATCGCCAAAGAGATCCTTCGCTCCGGTATCGATAACTATAAAAACCGCGGCGAGACCCGAATTCCTGACCATCGCGAATCCCTCGTTCCTGGTTTTTCCCATGAATACATTAACTATGCCCTGGGAGGTACGTACCGGTCTTCATTCCGGCCCCTTAATGATGCGATAATGTCCGGGCGCATCCGAGGGGTGGTGGGTATAGTGGGCTGTAATAACCCTCGAGGCAAACACGATGATTTGCATGTGAAATTAGCTGAGGAACTTCTTAAACAGGATGTTCTGGTTGTTGAAACCGGATGTTCATCTATTGCCAGCGCTAAGCAGGGTCTGATGATCGGTGAAGCCGGTCTGGACAAGGTAGGACCCGGTTTACGGGAGATCTGCGAAACGATTGGTATACCCCCGGTGCTGCATATGGGTTCTTGTGTTGATAACAGCCGCATTTTGACAGTCCTGGCCCAAGTTGTGGAAGAAGGCGGTTTGGGAGAGGATATCAGCGAAATCCCGGTTGTTGGCTTAGCGCCTGAATGGATGAGTGAGAAAGCCATCTCTATCGCGACCTATGTTGTGGCATCAGGTGTCTATACCATCATGTCAGGTTCAGCGCCATTAGATGAGAATTCCAAGGTGCCAGACAGCGCCATTGTTCCTCAACTGCTCAGCAGCGGTTGGGCAGAAAAAGTTGGAGCCGGGTTGGAATTTATTCATGATTTTGACACAATTATAGAAAAAACCCTGGAGCACATCGATAAA
>CBDVDO010000400.1:0-1939 GCA_965372765.1 uncultured Anaerolineales bacterium | reverse complement strand
GTGGTTGCCATCGCGATTGACGAACAAAAAATTGTTGAAATAGGACAATCTGCCAAAGAAATGTTTGGGCGGGTTCCGGATTCACTGGAAATTGCCCATCCTCTTCAGCACGGTGTGATCGCTGATTATGAAATTACCCAGAAATTACTGGAATATTTGATTAAGGAAGTAACCGGCCCGATTCGTCTCTTTCATCCCCGGATTATGGTTTCTGTACCTTATGGAGTGACAAGTGTTGAAAGCCGGGCTGTTCAGGAAGCTGTACTGGAAGCAGGTGCGCGAGAGGTATTCTTAATTGAACAGCCTCTGGCCGCTGCAATCGGCATTGATCTTCCCATAAATACACCCACAGGGAATATGATATTAAATCTTGGAGGGGGGGCTACCCAGGCAGCAGTGTTGGCTATGTTTGGCATTGTCTCTGCTGCAACTTTGAGGAAAGGGGGAGTTGACCTGGACGAAGCGATTGCCACCTATGTGAGGAGAAAGTACGGACTAATCATAGCTCAGCCAACTGCGGAAAGGATAAAATTAGAAATTGGCGCCGCTGTCCCGATGAATGAAAAGGCAGGTATCGAAGTTCAGGGACAGGATCAGGTTACCGGATTACCCCAACCATTAACATTGACTACAGGGGAAATTGTTGAAGCTTTGAAAGATCCGTTAAAGGAAATTGTAGAGACTGCCCGGAAAGTTCTTGAAAAAACGCCCCCTGAACTGGTTTCTGATATCATTGACAGGGGCATAGCTCTCAGTGGAGGTTCAGCGCTGCTTCCCGGGATGGAGAAACTGCTGACCAAAGAATTGGGCGTGCCCACCTACCTGGTTGATAACCCCACTACCTGTGTAGTCGAAGGAGCTTCTAGGGCTTTTTCCCCGGGAATATTCCCCAAAATCAGGAGAAATTTGATTTCCTGACAATAAACAAAGCGGACTGATTGATAGTCCGCTTTTTATATTAGTAGTAACGATCCGCACACTTTACTGGGTTTTGGATCTTTTGGTCTATTTTAGGAAGTAACTTAATTTTTGCAGGTGGACAGCAGGGTCAATGTGTTCAATTCGAACACCCTGGGGAGCTTTTAGATATATCGGCGCATAATTGAGGATAGCTGTAATCCCTGCATCTACAAGATCATCGATGACATCCTGTGCATATTCAGCAGGAATAGCCAATACTGCGATCTGAATGTTATTTGTTTTGACAAATTCTTCCAATTCCTGGATGTCTTTAGCGACAATATCGCCAATTTTTTTACCAATTTTTTTGGGATCACTGTCGAATATCGCCGAGACTTGGAATCCCCGATTAGCAAACCCTTTATATCTAGTTAGACCGCTGCCCAGGTCACCTGCGCCGATAACGATCATTTTCCAGATATTATCCGTATTTAAAATCTGGTTAAGTTTACAAATCAAGAACTCGATTTCGTAACCCTTCCCCCTTTTTCCCAGTTCCCCAAAATGAGAGAGATCTTTCCGAATTTGAGCGGCTGAAATATCCAGCAGCCTGCCTAATTCGCGGGAGGATGCATATTCATAGCCATCCTTTTGAAGGCGGTTTAACGCTCTTAGATAAAGGGGTAGACGGCCAATAATTATATGTGGGATTTGGTTTACCATGAGTCGACCTGTAAAAATAAAGTGTATTATTGTAGAAACAGGAGATAAGATTGAAATAATTCTTACAATTC
The DNA here is from genome assembly GCA_965372765.1 of uncultured Anaerolineales bacterium. Taxonomy (GTDB): domain Bacteria; phylum Chloroflexota; class Anaerolineae; order Anaerolineales; family UBA11858; genus B10-G9. The sequence continues at coordinate 245 of CBDVDO010000400.1, read as the reverse complement.
TACCATAAGACCTGGTGAAATTTGGCAATGGTATAATACCGTAGAAATTCGTTTTGAAAGATAACTAGCTCGATTAAAAGCGGATCGTAAATCGAATAAAGGGTTTTCGACTAGCATTCTTTTTCCAGGGTTGAAAACTCAGCGAACATATCAAACTAATTGGAACAATACCTTAGAGAGATGCCATGTATTTTGATGAAGTAGAAATTGAAGTTACGGGGGGCAAGGGGGGGGATGGAGTCATT
>CBDVDO010000399.1:0-1942 GCA_965372765.1 uncultured Anaerolineales bacterium | reverse complement strand
CCAGACTCCCGGCATAAGCAGTCTGGCGCCGATAAACACTCGCTAGGATAAAAATTAATGTAGATACAGTTAAGATAGAAATTGCGGCCGCCAGGACTTCGGATTGGTTCTGCATTAAGAACAAGCGTATTTCCTGCCAAGTCAATAATATTTCCACCCGCAGACGGGCTGACCAGTAGGAAGATCGGGTGACCTGCTGAATCAGGTCCATGAAAAAACCAACGATCACAGCCAGCACAGCGCTGAGTGAAAAATCTATCCAGGAAAACAAGAATGCCGGTTGGGAGATCGGGTGTTCAATCTGCGCCAAAATCCCTTTGAGAACCCGGTCCGGAACAGGTTCCAGAGGGAATGTCCGCAGGGCTTCTTCTACGAGTTGATCGATTTTTTGGTCCTGGTCATTCATAACAACACCCATTCCTCTTGATATTGGTAAACCGCGTTCTTAAGTCGCTCCCGGGCCCGGAATATTCCGGTTTTGACTGTACCCAGCGGCACATCCAGAATTTCTGAGATCTCCGCATAACTGCAGCCCTGTTGATATCGAAGCAAAAGCATAATCCTGTACTGATCAGGAAGGTATTTGATTTGCTGTTGGATAAAGGTTAATGCTTCCTTGCCTTCCAGGCGCATGACCGGATCTATATCCAGGCTGGCATCCATCAGTTCAAGGTGAATTGAATCTTGATCCAGGGCATTAATGTCTTTCCGCAGCTTGGGCAGTTGGTTATAACAAAGGTTCATGACAATCCGATATAACCAGGTCCGGAATCGCGAATCATGCCGGAAGCTCTTGAGTGATATCCATACTTTCACAAAGGCATCCTGCACGATATCTTCCGCATCCTGGGTATTATTCAATGCCCGCAGGGCTACGTGGTAGGCAAATTGCTGGTGTGCCTGCACTAACTCTGCAAAAGCCCCAGTATCACCTTCTTGTGCTTTCCGCACAAGATTACCTTCTTCCGCTAAATTCAATATTAATTCTCCTACCCTTTAGACCAAAAATGTCAGTGAAAGTTTCAAAAGTAAACTTAAACCCTTTATATTTACTTTTTTATGAAACTTATTCTGCAAATCTCTGTCTAAGGAAGTGATAATCAAATTGGAGGCAAGAATGAAAAAAAAGTGGTTGTTTATCAGCATCTTGATTGTAGCCGAAATCCTGGTTTTGATTGCAGTTGTCTTTGTAGTTTGGCAGGGGGTCGGCCAAACAGATCTGGGGAATTTCGGTTTCCGGCTGAGCAATCCGGATTTATTCTCCGCCGAGTCAGAAGAAGAGTGGGTATTCGTAGCTGGCGAGATCACTGAGATTGTCCTGGATTCCAGCGGTGGCGATATTCTTGTTGAAGCCGTCAAATCGGATGAATTCTTAATCACAGCTCATAAAACTGCCTGGCACTCAACCAAGGCCAAAGCCCAATCAGAATTGGATGATCTCTCGGTCACAGTGACCCAGACCGGAAACAAGATCATTATCAAATACAACCGGGAGCCGATGATGTTTTTTGCCGGACCTCAACAAACCGACATTGTCAACTTTGTGATTTCGGTTCCCGAAGGCACTGAAATCGATGCTCAAACCGATTATGGGGATATTTACCTTAACGGAAACCTCGGTGGCGGGCTGGTCTCCACTGATTTTGGAGACATGACCCTCTCTGGAATCCAGGGCAACCTGGAAGCCAGAAGCAACAGTGGTGACATCAATGCAGAAGGAATTTCAGAAGAAGGGAGCCGCATCAACTTATCGTCTGACTTTGGGAACATCACCCTGGAAAAATCCAGCTGTGGTTCTGTTCAGATTCACTCCAACAGCGGATCGGTAATCCTGTATGAAGTTTATGCCTCAGAGAAAATTGAGCTTTCCAACGATTTCGGAAAACTGGAATTTATGAAAGGATCTGCGGATATCCTGACCATGGAAGCCAACAGCGGAAAA
>CBDVDO010000398.1:0-1943 GCA_965372765.1 uncultured Anaerolineales bacterium | reverse complement strand
TCCCGCTGGATGCCGTCCTCTGCCTGGGAGGGAAAGAGCGGAAAGAATAACTTTATCTGCTCGACATCACCGGAGCGACTCAACCAGACGCCCTGCAGGAGTGGTTCAGGTTTTGATAAATCGTCCACATAAATCATAAGAGTAAAGGGATCCGCGGAAGCAGGTTCTTCTTGCTGTTCCTCTAACAAAACCGGACCCCTGGTTTTTTGTGTCATCTGTGCTGGTCTCTCTCCGTCAGAAAACAAGGTCTGGCTGATCTTAATTCCCAGGAACAGGAACAGACCAAAAAACAGAGTAAAAAGGACCAGCATGACTTTTGATTTCATAATCCTCACAAAAAGGAGCAATCCAACTGCCTGGGAGGACCTCCCCTGCAGGTAAAACTCTTTTTCTGCTCTTTTTTTGTATCATACCACTTCCCAAGGGTTTGTCAGATTCCTGCTTGAGGCAAACAGAGGAACAAGCGAATCAATCCAATTATCCAACACCCTGGTTAAAACAAAAAATCGGGCTTGATAATCTGCCTGGGTCACAAGAGCCAGTGGAAAATCAGCCCGATCGTTTATCTAAATACTTTTAGAAAGTGATTTATTTGAAATTGCAGTTTTATTTTACAGCCACGGATAAAATTCCTAAAATGATCCCAAAGGGGAATCCCAAAAGAGACCAGGCCAGGTAGGGAATGGCCTCATCTTTCTGCTCCCATATCTCCCGTAAGCGGGGTAACAAATCCCGGACAAATTCCGATTCATCCATCACCCGGATATGGAAATCCCACCAGCTATATTCAATTCTTTCTAAAACCGCTTTCATGCCAATATCCTCCAGTTCATTTTGAGGTAGATAATTTCTTAACCTTGCCCTTCTCATCCACAACTGCACGGACAATCCGGTTGATTTTTTTCCCTCCGGGACCCGAGATTTTTTTCTGGTAAACCAGCAGGGTATCAGATGATTTATCCCCTTCCCGGGAAGTAACCTTGGGTTTAACACCCTTTAAATCAGGGTGTTTCCGGTAAACTTCCTGGGATACTTTATCAATCAACTTCGCTTTCATGATAACCTCACTCATTGTCCTTATTCCCCATATGTGGAGTTAGCGTATGCTCTCCTGCGCATGAAGGCAGGCACATCCAGTGGATCCCTGCCCATTTCAAAACGCTGGGGGGATTCCTCTTCCTCGTTGATCACTTCTTTGACTATCTTCCTTGTGATCGGCTCAGGTATTACTCTTTCCTCTCTGGAGAAGGAGGAAAAGACATCCTCAAAAGTAGTAGCTCCCAAACCAGTAACGATCAGGTTCACCTGGACCTTTCCCTGGAACCTCTCATTCTGGGTTGCGCCAAATATCAACTCCGCATCGGGAGGAATTTGCTCCTGCAGATAATTCAGTGCCTGTCCAATATCAGATAAGGTTAAATCCATCCCGGAAGTGAAATTGACAATTAATCCGGAGGCATTGACCAGCGAAATATCTTCCAGCAGCGGGTGGTAGAGAGCTTGTTTGACCGCGTTGATTGCTTTTCCTTCGCCTGAAGCCTGCCCAATACTCATCAGCGCGCCGCCGCCCAATTCCATCAACCGTTGAATATGGGCAAAGTCGACATTGATAATACCGGGTTCGGTAATCAATTCGGTAATGCTCTGCACCGCCTGGCGCAGCACGTCATCTGCCAGGTGGAATGCTTCTGACAGAGTGGCTTTCTCTGAGACCGTTTGCAGCAACCTTTCATTGGGGATAGTAATTAGTGTATTAACATGCGGCTGAAGTTTTAACAAACCTTCAGCAGCATTCCTCTGGCGTCCACCAACCTCAAAAGCAAAGGGTTTGGTGACTACTGCAATGGTGGCAATCCCCATATCTTTAGCGATCTGGGCTGCTATAGGAATGGACCCGGTCCCTGTACCGCCGCCCATACCTGCGGTCAGAAAGACCATATCCG
>CBDVDO010000397.1:0-1945 GCA_965372765.1 uncultured Anaerolineales bacterium | reverse complement strand
AGTGTCAACTGCCGGTAAAATTTATGGTATTGTTCTTCCTTTACAGATCTGGGATTTTCCCGCCAGATCGCATTCTGACGGTTGGTTTGTTCTTCATCCTCACTAACATATATCGGAAAAGGTATATAATCGGAATGTTTTTTAATGATTTCCTTTAAACGGTATTCATCAGCAAATTCAAGCGTATCTTCTTTCAGTTTTACTTCAATAGTTGTCCCCCGGGGTTCTTTATCCGAGGATCCGATTTCGAAGGTATCCGCTCCGGTAGCAAACCAGCTGGCGGCATCCTCACCCGGTTGGTAACTCCTTGAGGTAACTTTCACCCAGTCTGCAGCCATAAACACGGAGTAAAATCCAACCCCGAATCTTCCGATTACATCGACAAGATCAGAATCATCTCCTTGAGCAGCTTCGAGGAACGCCCTGGCGCCCGATTGGGCAATGGTACCAAGATTAGTTTTCAATTCCTCGCTGGTCATGCCAATGCCGGTATCAGAAATCCTGAGCAGCCCTTTCTCCTGGTCGACCTCAATCCTGATCTCTAATTCCTGGGAAGGATCCAATATCTCATGGTCGGTCTGTTGAATATAACGCATCTGGGTTAACGCATCAGACGCATTAGACAACAATTCCCTAATGAATATTTCTTTTTTGGTGTATAGAGAATGTACAAGGATGTTTAATAATTGTTTAATTTCTGTTTGGAACGCAATAGGACCGCTGGTATCTTTCAGCTTTGGTTCTTGATTGTCCTTCATACCTGTCTCCCAATTCAACTTGTTATTCTCTCACTTTACCGTATGAATATTAACTTGGTGTAAGAATAAATTGAATCAATAACCCGGGCTGATAGTAAACCCGGGTTTCGACTTCTTTTTATTTTAACTATCCGTAATCTACTTATTTTTTCTAACGCCTGACCAGGGCATCAGTCATCCGGGTAACTCTGATCATCTCCGGGACATCATGAACCCTGATGATATCTGCGCCGCGGACAATCCCTACCGCAACTGCGGCTGCAGTACCCTCAATCCGATCATCCGGGGGCAAATCCAGTGTATATCCAATAAATGATTTCCGGGAAGGACCGAGCAAAACTGGATATCCCAACTCTCGAATTTCATTCAACCGATCCAGCAGCTCCAGATTCTGGGGAACTGTTTTGCCAAATCCGATACCGGGGTCAATAATTATTTTCTGATCTGGGATGCCGGCTTTGTGAGCCAGGGAGATGCTTTCCAGCAGTTCTGATTTAACATCCTCTACTAAGTCATCGTATTCAACTCCGATATAACGTCCTCCAAGCTGCTCTTTGATAGCGGCGTTGCTGGGATTGCTGCGATTATGCATCAGTATTACAGGCACTCCGGCAGCAGCAGCGATTTTCCCCAACATCGGATCTGCCCGCAGACCCCAAACATCGTTTACGATATCCGCCCCTTCTTTTAGTGCAGCTTCTGCAACTTCGGCTTTATAGGTATCAATTGAAATTATTGATTCAAATTCACCTGCCAACAGGCTGATGAGAGGAAGAACCCGGTCCATCTCTTCCTGGGCAGATACCTGGGCTGCACCTGGACGGGTACTTTCGCCGCCGATATCCAGAATATCGACTCCTGAGCGGACAAAATCTCTTGCCAGACGAAGAGCAGCATCCTGATCTAAATCAGCCAAACCATCTCCGGAAAAACTATCCGGGGTCAGATTAAGGATACCCATAATATAAGTCCGGGATCCCCAATCAAAATGGAAATTACCTACTTTTAAATTTTTCATACTTATCCTTAGGAAACGGCATCCTTGAAAATCACTCTGGAAACGGCTTCCTTCCAGGAATCCGTTTCCTTAATCATGAATATAATCGAAATCACCAATGTCAGGCAGGTACATTTCTTGGATAGTTAATATTGTATTGTATAAATCAATATCAGAAAAAACACTTTTT
>CBDVDO010000396.1:0-1958 GCA_965372765.1 uncultured Anaerolineales bacterium | reverse complement strand
ATCTCTCCCCTATACTTCATTTCTTCAGCTGTAAAGGGCCGCTCATAGATATTCGATTTAAATTGGTCCCCGTAAGTAAAACCATCCCCTGCATAATCAATGGAGTTAAAATCGGTGAGGTAAGTATCAATTCTCTCCTTGGGTTTTCCAGGCACCTGGAAATGTTCTAAGACTGGTTTCAGGGTAGGAGTCAAAGAAGGTTGAGGAGTAAAAGTAGGAAGTATCAAGCTTGAATCTTCCTCGTCGTCATCCTCCGGGGAAAGGTTTTCTGAAGCGATGGCAGTTTTCCTGGCAGATTCTACGCCTCCCAGCCAGGCTTCTTTTGTGAGCGTAGCCGCCACCCCTGCCTGAACAGCTTTGTCCACATCACTGGGGGTGGTCTCCACTGCAGGACTGCAGGCAGATAAGATCAGAATAGAAATAAGCGATAATGATATCCCGCATAAAATGGCTTTCCGCATCAACATATACTCCTGCTCTCCCGTCTAACTACCTAGCAGTGTACTCAAAATATAGATTTGCGTCAACCAGGGATACAATTACAGAGTTGATATCTGATGTTATTAATAAAGGTAACTACTTTAAGTTAAGGCTCTTCATTATAAACATAGCCGGCCAGGCTCACCGCAGGATTTGTTTATTCAATCAATATTCTACTTACGGCAGTTTGCAGGGCACACAGAATTTGCCACTCGGACAATAGGCAAGGCAGGTATTTCCGTCGCAGTCCGACGAGGTTGCTGACGCTTTACACCAGCCATAGCCAGGAGGACTCGGGCGCAGTAGTTCTTCTGCAAAACATAATCCCGGTTCAATCCCGGAAGGAATGTACCCATACCAGGAACGGCAGGTACTATCAATCAGGGCTACTGCCTTAACCGGATAGCGATAATTATCTTTATTTGGACTGCCGGCTTCCTCGAAGGTGAAATGGTCATTAATATCAAACAAGGAGGGATCCCGCAGCCCTTCATCCGCCCAGGCGCTCCATAAGAATCCCTGCGTTCCAATTAAGCTGTCCTTAATGGCAATCTGAATTTGATTCCTGTTGCCTGGGTCTCTTCTTACCCAGGCCAAATCACGGTCTTCTCCCTGCCCATTGGCAAAAATCTCTTTTTCATACCCATTTTGTTTTTTACCAGGTTCTTCCATATAAAGGGGAAATAAGCCCCCAATATCGCCATCTTCATCCTCCAACACCCAGACACCATCTGTGGTCCATTTCGTCTCAGGAGGAATCTTAGCCATCACCAGGATTTCTCCCGATCCTTCATGGTCCAGATCCAATTCAATTGAATAGCGGATATCTCCTTCACCTGGAAGCTTACCTATCAGAATAAAAGTGAAATACACCCAGGGATCTGTTACCCGAAGATTTACTCTGTAAATATCCAAATAATCACGGTATTCCATTTTTCTGGCTGTATAGGGGCGTTCAAAGCGGCTCCAGGCATAATTGTCATCCAGGGCTGTTTTGCTCTTAGCAAGGTCAACCGTTACCAGGTCTTTCACGTAGGTATGAATGTAGATCGGTGAGCCGGGAAGCATAACATGGATGGGTTCCGGTGTTGGCGTGAGGCTAGGCGTAATTGTCAGAGATGGGGATGGGCTTGGTTCTGTGGTTTCTGTAGGTAGTTTTTTTACAGCCGCGGTCTGGCGGGCGGAATCCACACTTCTCACAAACGCCTCTTTTGTTAATGTAGCAGCGACACCTGCCTGAACCTGATTATTAAAGGCGTTAAATGGTGAGTTGAAGTCGAGACATGAAGTGAGGGAAAATGTCAGGAAAACCAATATGAGGTAGATTGATCTCTCATGATGAACCGGCTTTGTCATGTTTTAATGCCTCAATGCAGGCTTATAAATATGAGCTTGAGTGTAAACTATTGAATCGGGACTGTCAATAAAATACTTGACTGCGGGGTTCCCCTGAATGGTACACTAGGTTTATTGCCTAT
>CBDVDO010000395.1:0-1962 GCA_965372765.1 uncultured Anaerolineales bacterium | reverse complement strand
CTTTCGCTGCTAGATGCGGATACCGCATTGATCAGTGTTTAACTGAGAAACCACCATTAGTGGAAATCGATGGAAAGAATCATTCAGTTGCTTGTTGGCGTTGGGAAGAAATAGCAGGGATGGGAACAAAATGAACAAAGATAACAAAATTCTTGTTGAAGTCCGAAATCTGAAAAAGTATTTCCCGGTAACTGCCGGCTTTTTATTTAGTAGCACAAATAACGTGAAAGCAGTTGATGGTGTGAGCTTTGATATATATGAACAGGAAACGCTGGGACTTGTTGGTGAAACCGGATGTGGAAAGACGACGGTCGGTCGGACAATGCTGCGTTTATACGAACCGACAGCCGGGGATATCCTGTTTGATGGAGTTGATCTGAATTCTCTGGGAGAAAGAGAACTGCGGCATACCCGACGGAAAATGCAGATGATCTTTCAGGACCCTTATGCGTCATTAAATCCCAGAATGACGGTTGGTTCTATCGTGGGAGCTCCTCTGGATGTCCACACAAAGCAAAGTAGAAAAATCAAACAAGACCGTGTTCAGGAACTTCTGGACATGGTGGGATTAAACCCAGACTTTGTTAATCGGTATCCCCACGAATTTTCCGGCGGACAGCGGCAGCGGATTGGAATCGCCAGAGCCTTGGCTTTGAATCCGGAGTTTGTAGTCTGTGATGAGCCAATATCTTCGCTGGATGTATCGATTCAGGCCCAGGTCGTCAATTTACTGGAAGAACTTCAAAAAAGACTTGGTTTGACTTATCTCTTTATTGCTCATGATTTGAGTATGGTCCGTCACATCAGCGATAGGATGGCAGTGATGTACCTGGGCAAGGTTGTCGAATTAGCAGACCGGGACGAAATATTCTTAAACTCCCTGCATCCTTACACCCAGGCTTTAATGTCTGCAGTACCAGTTCCTGATCCAGACTTCGCAGAAAAGAAGGATCGGATTATTCTGGATGGAGATATCCCAAATCCATCTAATCCGCCAGTGGGATGCAATTTCAACACCAGGTGTCCTGTTGCCCAAGAAATCTGTTTTACAGATGAGCCGGAGTATCGGGAAGAAAAGGAAAATCATTGGGTTGCCTGCCATTTTCCACAGAAGCTTCAAGCATAATAAATTTTTCCCAAGGTGACGATAAAACCTCCCTGGTAGATGTGCCGGGAGGTTTTATATTATCCTTGCAGCTGATTTTTGACGAAAGATGTCCAACACCAAAAACTGCATATTTGGGAGACGTTACAATGGAGCGGAATTATGAATAGTTCACCTCGGCTTTCCTGGGAAGCCATAACGCTAAAGCTGCATAATCCATTTCGGCTGTCGACCGGGGTGAGTACAACTCGACGGGCTTACTGGATTCGATTAGCAGATGATGAGGGATGGGGGGAAGGAACTATTCCGCCTTACTATAACATCAAGGATGATGAGATGACTTCATTCTGGGACACCGCTTCCCAGCAGGAAGTTCCCTTCCCAGATGACCCGGATGAGATCTCAACCTGGATAGGGCAGGCTGGTCCAGCACCCGCCAGAGCTGCCCTGGATCTAGCCCTCCACGACAGGATCGGGAAGAAACTGAATTTGCCGTTATATAAATTATTGGGTTTACCGAAACCTGCGCCTGTGACCACTGCTTTTACTATCAGCATTTCTACTCTGGAGGAAATGGCGCAAATGGCAACCGATCACCCTCAATATCCCATTATCAAACTGAAATTGGGCAGCGATGATGATATCGGTCGGGTTGCCGCAGTCCGTAATGCCCGTCCTGATGTGAGGTTATATGTAGATGCCAATGCTGGTTGGTCTCCAGATGAAGCAGTAAAGCTCGCGGCAGCTTTAGCTCCCTACAATATCGAGATGATAGAACAGCCTGTGCCAGGTGGAGATATTGAGGGTTTAGGCTATGTTCAGAAACATACTGATATCCCGATTGTCGCTGACGAGTC
>CBDVDO010000394.1:0-1964 GCA_965372765.1 uncultured Anaerolineales bacterium | reverse complement strand
ACAATTCCGCAGGTGATAAAGATTAGCATACCATTCCTCCATCCGTTCATCAACTGCTTGAGGGTTGGTTGGTGGGTCAGTGCAAAATACCACCTACTAAAAAGATGGCAATTATCCCCCCGAAAATTTGGACTACTAACCAAATTATTGTAGTCAGACCTAAGTTTTTGATAAATCTTCCCAGGAAAGCGCCAATAAGGAACCAGTATCCAATATGAATAGCAATAAATATATAAATTGACTCTGGAAGGACTGGTGATAGTGACATGCTAATAATGGTGGGTGCCACAATACCAAAAGAGAAGATGGCAAGGGGTTCAATAAAATACCCAACTAAATATAATATCCCCGCAGCAACTACAGAGAAGAGTCCTCCCTGAAGCCATCGAGGCCAACTTCGAATTGTATCCATCTTGCACTCCTTTACTCTCTGAGGATTTCAACCACATTTTATAAGAAGAGGGTCCCCTGGCCAAAAGGGGGAATACCTTTAATATAGCAAATTTATTGACATTATTCAAATCAAGGATCAAGACATCTTCTCCCTATCTCCAATTATAAGCGACCCAAGGTTTATTGAAGCGAGAAAATATCCCCCTCATTCCTGAGGAGTTGATGTTTGTTTTCACAAACATCAACTCCTCCTGTCCATTATAAATCCCTCAGGGGACTTCATCCAGGGGTGGGTTAATTAATAGGAAAATTCATTGGTTGATATTCTGCTCATAGATAACAAAAAGCTTTCTATTACCCCCACAAATCGGGTAAAGAAAGCTTTAGAAGTAATCCTGGCTTGTTAGGCGCCCTCGGCAGGATTCGAACCTGCAGCCGTCGGATTAGAAGTCCGGTGCTCTATCCATTGAGCTACGAGGGCATGTTGTCCAGCTGTATGACCTGCTGCCGGTCCTTATTTTCTGGGAGCGGGCCGGATCCCTTTATAAACTCGCGGACCGGAAATCGTCTGCAAAATTTTCAGAGGTTGGCGATCAAGCGCTTCTGCCAGTTCATTTGGAGATAAGGGCTGGTTGCCGTTGGACAGAAAAAGCCGGAATAAGGCTTCGGTGAGTGTTGTGTACTCGGTAATGAACTGCTCTTCCCGTGCGCAATGGGAAATCAAGATATGCTGCAATCCATCCACAGATTGTACTTCCGCAGTTTCTGGATCTATCCAATCTACTTCATCATCTCCGGATAGGTCCGCGTACAGTTCCTGGTGCTCTTCACAAAGACAACTCCTCAAGTGTACCCGCCAGGAACGGTCGGTTTCTTTCCACCAATCGAAGTCTATCTGAAACGGTGTTTCAACCGTAGGTTTCAACATACTCGATAACTTAGGTTTTGACACCACTTCTCTCCTTCATCCAGATCTGGTTTAAATTATTTCCCTTCAGAATCATCAAACCGGAAATGCAAATCTCCCACATGGACAAACCAGGGCCTGGTTTCCAGCAAGGACATCAACGGTCCCGGCGGGCAGCGGCGGACAGTATTTACTGCCGCGTACAATTCAGTCACATGAACGTGTCCCTGAGGGTTAAGTTTTGCTAGTTCACGCACAGAATCCACCACAATTTGTTCAAATGGCGGCGGCTCGTTCTTGTTTCTTTCCCAAACCTGGTCTACTGGATCAACGTCCGGGACAATTATTGCCATTCTTTCATTATAATCTGAGGAAATAATCTGCTTCAGGGTAGCAAAAACCAATTCCCCATCAGATCCAACCAGTATCGTACGCATCCATTCCTTGGTTGAACGGGATTTTTTTGTCTCAACGATCACTTCACCGGGTTCCTTTCCGGGTTTGATGAAAATAATACCTCCCGGAATCAACCCGTTCTTTTCATACCATTCCTTTAATCCCGAAACATAGCACTCATTTCGAACAACCCAACCAGGAAATCGCTCACCAGTATTTCCATCAATCAGGGTAAAGCGAATCCGGGGAGCTTCATACGCAGTCGGAA
>CBDVDO010000393.1:0-1976 GCA_965372765.1 uncultured Anaerolineales bacterium | reverse complement strand
GGATTGCCCGGGCTAGCTGGATTCTGGAGCGAGTTCTTTGTTTTCCGGGGAGCATTCGCGATTATGCCTGTCTATGCCGCTATTGGTGTGTTAGGTATTGTATTTACTGCCGCATACATACTGTGGAAGATTGTGCAGTATATCTTCCTGGGAGATTTTGATCAGGAGAAATGGGATCGGGTTACTCATAATGCAGAATTAACCGATATGAAGACTTTTGAAAAGGTCACCATGTGGCCTCTGGTGATTCTGATGGTGCTGATCGGTTTATATCCCTCACTGATTGTTCGTTTATTAAACGGTGTATCAACGGCTATGTTTAGCAATTTTTAACCGTGAAATAAAGAGAGGCTATTTACGTGCAAATCATAATATTTTTTCTCCCACAATTAGTTCTCCTTTTGAGCATGGTCCTCGTGTTTGTAATAGACCTGGTGGGGTCCAATGAGAAAAAGTGGCTGCCTTACCTGGCGCTTGCTGGTTCTGTAATATCTCTGGCGATATCCCTCTATCTTTTTGGATGGGTGGAGGTTACGGAACAATCAGTTTTGGGAGGCATGATCGCTATTGATTCCTTTGCCCTGTTTTTCCAGATCTTTGCCGCGCTTGTAGCTGGAATCATCATTCTGCTTTCAATGGAGTATATGGATGGAAAATCCCCCTATAAGGGTGAATACTACAGCTTTATACTCCTGGCAAGTTTTTCAATCTCGCTTCTTTCTGTCTCAGCAGATCTGATAATGATATTTATTGCCTTCGAACTGCTGAGTATTTCTTCCTATATCCTGACTGGATTTCTAAGGAATGATGGAAAGGGCAGTGAAGCAGCTATTAAATACTTCCTTTATGGATCGATAGCATCAGCCATGATGTTGTATGGCATGTCACTGATTTATGGCGCGACAGCTTCAACCAACCTGGGGGAAATTGCCCAGAACCTTTCAGGGATTGACTCCAGCCTGAGATGGGTTGTCTATCCTGCTATGGTGTTATTAATGGTGGGTTTTGGATATAAAACTGTCGCTGTTCCATTTCATCAATGGTCTCCAGATGCCTATGAAGGGGCGCCGACCCCGGTAACTGCATTTCTTGCAGTTGGCTCGATCGGGGGTGGATTTGCTATCTTGATCCGGGTTATGCTGACGGGACTGCCTGATTTTCAAGTTAATTGGGTTGCGCTGATATCAAGTTTGTCCATTATGAGTATGACTTTGGGCAACCTGGTCGCCATCAGTCAGAAAAATATCAAACGCATGTTAGCCTACTCGGGTATAGCTCAGGCAGGATATATTTTGATCGGTCTTGTTTCCTGGAGCGTTTGGAAAACCGGGAATGTATTTGATGGTTTTAGCGGCATTTTAATTTACCTGCTTGTTTATCTGGTTGCCAACCTGGGAGCGTTTGCGGTGGTAATCGCTGTTGAAAATAAGATTGGGTCGAATCAAATTTCAGACTTTGCCGGTTTGATAAAAAGGTCGCCTCTTTTAGCAGGTACCATGGTGGTCTTTTTGCTATCCTTGATCGGGATACCTGGTACAGGCGGATTTATCGGAAAGTTAATGGTCTTTGGTGCGGCAATGAAAATGGAGTATTATTTCCTGGCTGTAATCGCCATTGTTAACAGCGTGATCGCTGGATTTTATTACTTGAACGTAATCCGCTATATGTTCTTCCAGCCTCTCGACGAACCTGCTCGGGATAAAATCCAACTGCCGAGATCCCTTTCTACTGTGATTGTTTTTACCTGTGCCTTTACTTTATTGATGGGAATATTTGCCCAACCGTTTATCCAGTTCGTCCAGGCGTCCCTCGGGTTGGTCGCTAACTGATAGGCTATTTTAGAATTAATTGGATTGTTGAGAATCAACATTGTTTTGTTTCACTCATGATTGATTAATAATATTTGAAGTCAGAGAATGACTCAGAGTAAGAGACCTTGGTTGACAGCTATTTGGCTTGTGTGTAAAATACTACAG
>CBDVDO010000392.1:0-1976 GCA_965372765.1 uncultured Anaerolineales bacterium | reverse complement strand
ATCACAAACCAACACCTCCTTTCTGCATCTTACATCCAATGGCGAACGACCCGGATCTGGTATACACCAGATGCGGCTCACAAGAAGGATATATAAAGCTTGAAGGGGACAGGACACGTTTAGTTCGCGGACGAATAGCCCCCCTAAAGCTCCAGAAAATAATTGATAATATCAACTGGAATCGAATATTTCGTTGCAAAAGATGAAGATATTTTAGTGTGGCCTTTTTACGTGAAACCATCTCAATGCTTTACTTTTAAAAATCTGACAGCAAGGATCGAACCATAAACTCTGAATTCTTGCATCATATGGAGCTGCAGCATGCGGTATAGAAGTGAGAGGCTACCAGTACAACTCAACCGTTCCGAAACCTGGTTTGATTTAATAACCCATTGTAATATTTGGATAATTTGAAGTGGTTTTTCCTGTGGCCCACGTGCCGGATTCAAAGTGAAAAATTAAGTGATGTCACTAAGTTAGCGTTTTAAATTGTAATATCTCAATAAGTTCTGGGAAAAATGAAAAGGTTCAGGACTTAATTTGCTTAATTTGCTATGCGCACAATGTATGAGACTACCAATTGATGATTCCAAGATTCCCGAAGAAGATATAAATCAAACCGTTTTACTACTGCTGGAAATTATCAGACAACAGGCAGAACTAATCCGGCAACTCAAAGATGAGATTGCCAGGCTCAAAAATCAAAAATTCAAGAAAGCAGCATAAATTTTCGCTCAATTAGGATACAAGCCAATAATTTCCTGGTAACTGAGTTGGGAGTTCTTGATAGATCAAGAGGTATCATATGTTTTCCAGAAACCGAGTAAGCTCGATTTGCCGAAATGTCTCCCGCTCACCTCATGCCCAATCATTGCTAATATTGATAGGGTTTGCGGTATTAATTGCTGCCTTGTACGGCAACTTATTGACCGCCTGGTGGGGGTGGGATGACCCGGGGATCCTTAAGCGCGCGTTTCAGTATGCACCGTGGGAATATTTTTTTGTTCCGGACGTAGGGAGGGAATATCAACCAGCTAATCTAAACCCTTGGCTAATCTTATCTTATGATCTGGATCTGGCTCTATTTGGTCTCAATCCCCCAGCCTTTTACGCACATCATCTGCTTGCCCTCTGGTTGGTCGCCTGGGGAACTTATGTTTTGCTTAGGCTATGGCTTGACAACTTGTGGTCAATTATTGGTGTTGCGCTGTTTATTTGTTCAGCGCCGGTAACCACAGTACTGTATCAGTTGACGAACCGCCATTATTTAGAAGGGCTGCTATTTTCCACATTGGTATTCTATCTATATGTTCGTGCATTGCGCGACGAACGGCCCGCATTAGCCTGGTTAGGCGTGTTGTTTTATTTTTTTGCAATAAGCGCCAAGGAGGTTTATGTTACCCAGATTTTATTGCTTCCCTTCATACAAGAGCGGACCTTGCGTCGGCGTTTATTCATGGCCTCACCGTTTTTCGTGGTGTTGGGGATTTATGCATTATGGCGAAGGTTCATGCTGGGAAGATGGGTAGGCGGTTATTTCCCTTCCATTGACTGGTCCGTGGTGTTTGAAATGCCTTTAAAGATCCCCTCCTTTATCTTTGGGGATTCCAGCTTCAGTATAGCCAGCATTTTGTTGATTATTGCCCTCCTGGTTTACACAGGATTGCGGAATCTGTCTGCAATAATATTGATTACAGGGGCTGTTTTACTCCTTTTGGGTCCCATTGTACCTGCCTGGAGTATTTCCGATCCACAAAGGCTGTTATTTTTCTTTTGTTGGGCGCTGAGTTTAGCTGTTGTGCTTAGCCTGCGAACGTTTGTTGGTTCAAGTACCTGGAGACTGATTGTGGCCTTGGTAGTTGTGGCCGTGATTGGGTTTAGCGCTGCCAGCCAGGGATGGAGAACCAGATCAGTCCTTAAAACCTGCGCTGATGGATATGCAGCACATGGTCGTTTTATTTTGAGAGCCAATGAGC
>CBDVDO010000391.1:0-1977 GCA_965372765.1 uncultured Anaerolineales bacterium | reverse complement strand
CCATTGAAACGGGTAGCGAATTATTTGGCCGTTCGTTTGAACACTTCATCTACCAGGAGCTGTTTGCGCATAGCCGGTATTCCGGAATACAATACGAAATAAGTTATTGGAGAACAGCATCACAGATGGAGATAGATTTTGTATTGGGCGAAAACGAGGTTGGAATAGAAGTTAAAAGCAGCAAGCAAATCACTCCCCGTCATTTGAAGGGATTAAAAAGCTTTGCTGAAGAATACCGGGTAAAAAAGCTAATCCTGGTCAGCACCGATCCTTATACCAGGCAAGTTGGGAACATAAGCCTCATGCCCTGGAACATCTTCCTTGACAAACTCTGGGAAGGGGAGATAATCTCTTAAGAGCCTAATTCCTTAAAACTGCAGGGAAGCTTCAGTGGGTTCCTGGAAGGCATTGCTGTTCTCCAGGTGGTCCTGCATAAGGTTAAAATCTTCGCCCGTAACAGTCAGACTGAAATCCTGTATCTTTTCCAGCATTCTTACATAAGGATCTATAAGGGCACGGCGCGTCAGTTTGCGCAGAGCTCCCAGGTAGTCATCCCTGTACACAGTAGGTATCAGAATTTTAGCCTGTCCGGCTGCCACCAGTTCAGCATTCATCATAATCCGGGCCACGCGTCCGTTTCCATCAATGAAGGGATGGACCTCACTGACAAGAAACAACATGAACACAGCCCTTTTAAAAGGATGATTCAGGGCCTGGTAAATCTCATAGCCCCTGATCAGCGTGCCTTCCACCAGATTCCAGTCAACAAATACCGTATTCCCTGCCCGGTTGTTCCGCTTCTTAAACTCCCCTGGTTCTTTATCCTGCCTGGCACTCAAAAGGAGCTTGTGACGATCTCTCAAAACAGACAGTAAATCTTCTCCGGACCCGGGAAATTCAGCCATTAATCCGGGATTTGAGACAAGCTGATAGGTCCCAAGGATGTCGTGGGAATCCTCATTTCGGGCCGGCAAAGGTGTGTTTGATTCAATGATCTGCCTGGCCACGTCCAGCTCAAATTCGGTTCCCTCAATATAATTGGAGAAGTAACTCTCAAAAAATGCGAAATTTCTGAAGGCCTTCCGGCTCCTGTTGGGATCATCGATTAATGGAAAGTGCATGCTTTCCAGTTCCCTGAAAAGATCCTGGAAAAGCAATATGCGGGCAGGATCATATGGCACCCCCCGTGCCCTGGCCAATCCACCAGGAGTGGTAAGTATTCCGTTATCCCGGGTGGATAACAGAGCTCCAATGAGTGCATCCAGCCGATTGAATTCCTTTCTCATCCCGAGAAGCTCTGCCAGTTCCCGTGCCTGGTCCCTCAGCCTGTTGGCGGCTTCCTCTCCGTTTGTGCGAATAATTTTCTCCAGCTTCTCTTCAATAAGAGGAAAAGGCAGGGTTTTAGCTTCAGGTCCTGCTCCTCGTGTAGTCTGAAGATTTTCAAGGAAAGCCCTCGCTTCCTGTGACACTCTAAGCTGTCCGCTGAAAAACCTGTCCCCTTCAAGGGGCCCGGGACCTTCCAGAAAACGAAGTGTGACGCCTGGCAATGCCACCTTTTTTGTATAGGAGTAGGTCAGAAATATATGACCAGTCCCGGTGGGTTCAAACTCTAAGGCAGACCGGTGACTAATCATGGCTCCCGGGTAAAGAAGGGAAAGTACCTCAAATAAATTGCGACGAATGATATCCGCGGGAGGATCTTCAAAATTCGGGGAATAGAGTCTTGGGGCAATCTTCCTGATCAGGCCCTTTTTAACCCAACTTGAAATCTGCCTGTTTTGTTTCTTGTCAGAACTTCCGGCAAGAACCTCGCTGAATCCTATGTGAGGATTTTTTTCCATTTATGTAGCTCCTCCGATACAAAAATGAGGATTTTTTTCCATTAAATAACAGAAATCGAGGATTTTTTTCCATTAAAACCCGGTAGCTATTGCTTGGTGAATCCGGAAATCATGGACAGGATCGCCTCGTCCATCT
>CBDVDO010000390.1:0-1978 GCA_965372765.1 uncultured Anaerolineales bacterium | reverse complement strand
GGCTGGAATCAACTCCCTGCCGGGGCGCCTGTGTTCTCACCTGGTTCGCAAAACGGAGATGGAGAGGATAGTTCAGTCAATAAAGCGAAAGGTACGCTATCTGCTGAGACTTTAATCCAGATAGACAATGATCTCGAATTTGCAGACCAGAAGGGCGCTATTCGGGCAAACGGCAAATTCCCCATGTACATCGTTTTTTCCACCCGCAAGGGTCTAGAAAAGAAATATGGTCCTGAAACTTCAGCGATTATTATCGAGGAAATGAAAAAAACCACCTATGCAGTCCGCTTAAAACCCGGCTGGGGCGCGGTGATGCTGCTTGCTGATGATCCTTCCAGCATGGCAAATTTCGGATTAAAACCAACCCTTTCCGAGGATCCCTGGGCATTAAAACTGGCCCTGGTGGACCTGGATAAAGCCCTGGCACAAAAGGGATTGATGATTGGGGCATTGTTAATTGTCGGTGGACCAGATGTAGTCCCCCACCACAAGCTTCCAAATCCAGTTGCGGATATTGACACCGAAGTCCCCTCAGATAATCCTTACGGCACCATCGATGAGAATTACTTTATCCCCGAATGGCCCGTAGGAAGGCTGCCCGGAGGCGCAGGCAGTGATCCTGGATTGCTTCTGGACATTCTCCGTAATATTTCTGAACACCACATGGGGAAAAACGAAGAGGGTAAAACTCTCTGGGAACGTTTCATCCTCTGGCTTTCACAGCTCTGGAGCATCAGTGTCCAAAATAATAACAGCTTTGGCTATGTCGCAGAGGCCTGGGAACAAGCCTCAATAGATGTCTTTAAAACCATCCAGGAAAAAGGAAATCTGGTCACTTCTCCGCCTTTTGGTAAACACACTGAAATTCCAGTTCCTGTTACCCGCTACGGCTACTTCAATTTGCACGGAGTAGAAGACTCGCCAGATTGGTACGGTCAAAAAGACTTCACCAACGGCAGCCTTGGACCCGATTATCCAATAGCTTTGCGTCCGCAGGATATCAACGCCTACGATGATGCACCTTTGTTTGTATTATCCGAAGCTTGTTACGGAGCGCACCTCAACGGCAGGGAAGTTGAAGATTCCATTTCCTTAAAATATCTTTCTCGCGGATCCCATGCCGTGATTGGTTCTTCTGTAACCGCATACGGTTCTGTTTCTTCGCCATTGATTGCAGCGGACTTGTTAGCTGATTATTTCTGGAAATTCATTGACCAGGGTTTCGCAAGCGGCATTGCTCTTCAGAAATCCAAAATCGAATTGGCCAGGGAGATGAACAAAAGACAGGGTTATCTGGACGGTGAAGATCAAAAGACTTTGATTTCATTCCTGCACTTTGGAGATCCACTGGCAAGTCCCAATACCGCCCAACGCAAACAACCCAAAACAGTCTGGGTCCCACGACAAACCCCTACACAGGTGAAAACTGTCTGTGACCGGTCTAACTTAACCACCGATATTCCATCCCCTACCCTGATACACGTAAAACACGTTGTCAAACGCTACCTGCCAGGCATGGAAGATGCTGAAATGGTGCTCAGCACGGAGAAAGCTGTCTGCAGCGGTGAAGGACATCAGTGTGCCACTGCCCAATTTGGCAGCAAGGTTCAGGGAGAACACCTGCACCAACGCCATGTGGTCACATTGAGTAAAAAGTTTGAGATTCCTCAACACAGCGGGAAAATCGTGCACCGGCACTATGCCCGGATGACATTTGACAAATCTGGAAAAATGGTCAAGCTAGCGGTTTCTAGATAATAATTTTCTGGTAAAAAACAGGGGCTGTCCCAAAACTAATTGGCACAGCCCCTTTGCATTTAACAAAACCACTTAAAATTTCCCTGCTCGAGGGAGAGAGTCATCTCTCCCGGTTAGGTAGCCGCCTTGTCATCCTGAAAGAACAGTCGGAACAGACACCAGGTCAATATAAAATCATATAATCAGGCATTTCCAATATTGGCCGGCGATTAAAATCGCG
>CBDVDO010000389.1:0-1987 GCA_965372765.1 uncultured Anaerolineales bacterium | reverse complement strand
TTATGCAGAATATCAGGCGAAGCAATTTTCAAAACAACAGGATAACCGATTTCCCCAGCAACCTCTACCGCCTCCTGGGGAGTCTTCGCCAGAACTGACCTGGGTATTGATAAACCATATGCTTTCAGGATATCCCAGGCTTCCGCGTCGCCTATTGCATAACGTCCGTCCTGTTTTGTACGTTCAAGTACCTTTTTTACAGCCTTGTTGTCGACTTCAAACGATTCATAAACCGGATCTTTTCTTTCCTTTATTGCCCGATATTGTGACATTGCCCTGAACGCAAGAGCTGCCTGCTCAGGAAAAGAAAAGTTCGGCACATCATATTCGCGTAATACTTTTATCCCCCGCTGAACTTTCGCTTCACCCATAAAACAAGCCAAAACTGGTTTATCCATTTCATGAGACAATAAGCCAACTAATCTGGCTGTATCCTCAATTTCAGTCATGGCTTGGGGAGTTAATACAACCATAATCCCATCAACGTTTGGATCCTTGGAGACAATCTCCAGAGCAAATCTGTACCGATCTCCCCGCGCATCTCCAAGCACATCAACCGGGTTGGCCGCACTGGCAGCGTCCGGCAAACGTTTTTCAAGGGATTTGATGGTTTCAACTTCCAAGCGGGCAAGACTCATCCCGCTTCTCTCAAGCGAATCAGTAGCAAGAATACCTGGACCGCCTGCATTCGTGACAATTGCTATTCGATCTCCTTTTAATAGGGGTTGGTATCCCAGGGCCAATGCCATATCAAACATGCTTGCCATGTCATTAGCCCTCAACACTCCAGCCTGGAGAAATGCTGCCTGGTAAGCCTGCTCAGATCCTGCCAGGGACCCGGTATGAGATGATACGGCCCGGGATCCTGATTTTGTAACGCCTGATTTTATTGCCACAACCGGCTTCTTTTTGGTAACTTCACGTGCTACCTTGATAAATTCCTGACCGTTTGGCAACCCTTCACTGTACATCATGATCACTTTTGTATCTTCATCATCAGCCCAGGCTTCCAATAATTCGATCTCACTTACGTCTGCTTTATTTCCAAGGCTGACAAATTTAGCTAACCCCAAACGACCTGCTTGAGCCCAATCCAGGATTGCGGTTCCCAGCGCACCGGATTGTGACATAAATGCCATTGGTCCCTGAGGGGGAGTGCCAGCTGAAAACGATGCGTTTATTGGCGTAAATGTATCAATGATTCCCAGGCAATTGGGACCGATCAGCCGGAATTGATATTTTTTGGCGATTTCAAGCAATTCCAATTCCCGCTCCAGCCCTTCCATACCCGCTTCCCGGAAACCCGCACTGATCACAACTACACCAGAAATTTTCTTCTTCCCGCATTCCTCTAGCACTGCAGGAACAAAAGGGTACGGAATAACAATGACTGCCAGGTCAATATTTTCCGGAACATCCAGAACTGACGGATATGCCTTCTGTCCTAATATTTCATCCGCTTTGGGATTAATGGGAAATATTTTTCCTATCTCTGCATATCCCCCATTTACCAGGTTTTCCAATACTGCATACCCAAGTTTTTCAGGTGATGTTGACGCGCCAACAACTGCAACTGATTTCGGATCAAAAAATGCTTCTAGCATAACCACTTCCTAATAATTACTGTATTGCATTAAATTGTTTCTGCAAATCTCCGGACATCTGAGCTAATATGATCCTGTAGAAAAATAGACCCAGAATTTGTTCTTTTCTGCCTGGTGAAACACGCGGGAAATTATAACCCATACTTCAGGAGAAATGAACACGAGATATCAAATCAAATCGATGTTCCTTGTTTGTTTTTTACTATAGAATGGATAAAAATTTCCATCTCGTTAAAATGAGATCCTTTCCAATAAATCTGGTGACAATCCGAACATTGTTTGTAATGATGGTAATGTTCTTTTGTCAATATTTCCAAATCCTTTTCGATTGCCTTTTTACTTACCGATGATAATAACCCGTTGCAGAGGGAACAGCGTGAATA
>CBDVDO010000388.1:0-1994 GCA_965372765.1 uncultured Anaerolineales bacterium | reverse complement strand
GCCATTTTTCAAATACAGTAACATTTTCGTTCTGATACTTATTATGTTCATCTCCGGAGCCGACGCCAAAGAAAGTGCGCCATTATTCGCAATCGAGTCACACAAACTCGAGATGACCTTTGGCAAGTCAATCGTTTTAAGAAGCGAACTGCCCGTAAAACGCGTATCCATCGCCAACCCCGATGTGGCCGATTTTATTCTTATATCGTCACGTGAAATCTACGTTACGGCCAAGACTGCCGGAACGACAAATCTCATTTTGTGGCAAAAAAATCGTATCTCTGCCGTCTACGACATAGTTGTCAATTATGATATCTCCGATCTGAAACAGCGTCTGCATCAAATTCTTCCGGGTGAGACCGACCTCCAGGTCACAGCCACCAGTGATTCCATTACCTTGTCCGGTAAAGTCACCAGTGCAACAGGCCTCAACCAAGCTCTTGCGCTGGCGCGGGCGTATGCGCCTGAAGGAAAAGTCCAGAATCTGGTACAGGTGGGCGGTGTGCATCAAGTGATGTTGGAGGTCCGGATATGTGAGATGTCCCGTGCCCTGACGAAGCGATTGGGAATCAATATTTTCTACACCAGAGGAGACGACTTTGCCGTCAGTACTTTAGGTGGGCTGGCAGATCTTGTCTCTCCAGATAGTGCCGAACTGGTCACCGGGGCGTTAGGATGGACGGTTTCGCCGGCGGTGAACACTTTTTTGCGTTTCAGCTCAGGGTCTGCGACGTGGACGGGCCTCATCGATGCACTTGAAGGGGATGCCCTGGTTAAGGTGCTGGCGGAACCGACTCTCATTGCTCTCAGTGGTCAGTCTGCCAACTTCTTGGCAGGTGGTGAGTTCCCTGTCCCGGTGCCTCAGGGGCTTGGTACGGCGGCAATCGAATACAAACAGTTTGGCGTTGGCCTGGGTTTTACTCCCATCGTGCTCAGTGAAGACAAAATTAATATCAAGGTCAGCTCGGAAGTTTCAGATCTTGATTTCACCACGGCCGTTCAATTCCAGGGTTTCATCGTTCCCGGACTTCGCGTACGCCGTGCAACAACAACCATTGAACTCGGAGATGGTCAGAGTTTTGCCATCGCCGGAATTCTGCGAAACAACGTTCGAACCATTGTCGACAAATTTCCTCTGCTTGGCGATATCCCGATTTTGGGCGTACTATTCCAGAGCAAGAAATTCCAGAAGGAAGAAACCGAATTAATTATCATTGTGACACCTAATTTGGTCAAACCGCTCGACATCGAAAAACAACCGTTACCGACAGATTTTTATGTTGAACCGAACGATGTTGAATTTTATCTGTTTGGTATGCTGGAAGGCAGAGCCAAAGGCTCAACGCCCACAGCGAGCGGCAACATTGATGGTGAGTTCGGTCATTCCATCCCGGAGGAGTAAAAATGTTCGAGTCTACCCCCCGGTTAATTTTGATCACGACTTTAATGGAAATTAGGAGGATACCATGCATATCCGATGTATATTTTTATTAGTAATATCCGTGCTGTTACTTCTTTTTAGCGGGTGCAGCAACGGAAACATTTTTTTGCAGGGAGAAACAGAGCTCGACAAAAATTGGGGCCGATCTTATGAAACTGCCAAGTATAATCAGATAATCAACCCGGAGGCAGGCAAAAATATCAATCCGGTCGAGGGGTTGGAAGGAAACGCTGCTGACAATGCCGTTGAAGCCTATCAGAAATCTTTCAAGCAAAGAAAAGATCAGGAAGTGACGACCATATTAAAGCTTCAATAGTACATGTTAACATTATCCGGAGCTCTAACATGAAAAATATACCAACTAAAAAAAACCAAAGAGGGGCTGCTTTGGTCGAATTTGCAATAGTTTTGCCTATGCTGATGCTTATTATATTTGGCATTATTGAGTTTAGCTTGCTGCTGTACGATAAGGCTGTCATTACAAATGCCAGCAGGGAGGCAGCCAGAGCTGGAATTGTATACACTATGCTTCGCCCTGACCCCAACGATTCTA
>CBDVDO010000387.1:0-1997 GCA_965372765.1 uncultured Anaerolineales bacterium | reverse complement strand
TCCAATGAATAATAACTGGATGGTTGGTCTCCAGGACCGGGGGCCTGTTGCCCACAGCAGTGCCAGACCGGCACCCAGGAACCAGGAATCACCGGAATGTGCCAACAAAGCAGCCGTTTTTTTAAGTACGAGCTGATTATCCGGGATCCGGATCCGTTGAGAAAGTTCTGCATCTTTAAGTAGAAAACCACTGAGAGTCATGGTGTTTTTTCAGGACAGTTCTTTGCGGGCTAATTCCAGTTGTTGGGGTTTGTCTATGTCCATGCCGAGTTCAGCGTAAGGGCAGATCAAGCCCCGTCCCCTAATTTTTAATCGGCGGGTTATTTTTGGGACGATTTCATCAAATGTTAAGCGGCGGAGGACCAGCAGCAATAAGATATCGATTCCGATTAGGGCCACTTGCCGAAACGAGCTTTTTCGGGCATGTAATATTTTTCCCCAAAATTGGGGATTTGAAGTGTAAAGGCTCAACTTTACGATGGATAAATCTCCTCCACAGACATTGATATCCTTTAATCGGGTATAGGACCTGCCCGATTCCGGGTATTGGGCTTCCATAACTTTTTGGTCAATTACACAGTAATAAAGATCATGATCCGATTCCAGGGATTTATTGATCACCCAATCGATGCTCGCAGGAGAAAGCATAGGGATATCAGACGATACGGCTGCAACCTTGTCTGCTTCCGGATTTATTTTTAAAATGGCGTCAGCGCCTATTTGAAAATTGGTGATAAGGTCTCCCCCGGCAGGAACAAAAAATACTGGCTTTGACAGCATAATTTTATCCTGGTACTCTTCACATCCCACAACGACAATGTTTTCAATTGATGAAGAATCTTCCAATGCCTCCATCACCCACTGGATCATTGGTTTACCTCCAACATCCAGGGTTGCTTTGTTTTTGCCCTCAGTATAGGGGTAGAGAGGAGAATCAGGAGCGGGAACGCCGCCCGCAAGCAAGATGGCATCCATTATGATAGGTCCTGAATTTGAGCGGTGATGCTCAAATCATCAATGATCTGGTTTAACTCTTCGTTACTCAGCACACGCTTTTTACCGGAGGCAGCTACCAGGGCAGCTTCCAGCATGTTGGTTCCGAAGGATCTTCCTTCGATGACCGGGGTAGTGGTGACAAGGTATTTAACACCACGTTTCTTGAGAAATTCGACATCTTCTGGTGTAGTTGTGTTGGTTACGATGACCTTCCCGGTTAAGGTGTCTGGACTATGCTGCTTGATATAAAGCCAATCCCCTGCGACGACTTTATTATTCTGGTAATGCTTGACGTATTTGGGTACAACCTCCAGCTGTTTTTCTCCGGTTGGATATAACATCGAAATTGGAAGTCTGCCGACAATGGGCATCAGGATAGCAGCTACGATCCTGACGGTTTGTTTACGGTAGATTGCGATGGGGATGTCCAATCCAAACATCAAATCGCCATATGTGCATTTGTAGCCTGCTTTCCAGAAAGACATTGTCATGCCCGCCCGTGTTATTCCTGCAACCAAGAAAACCGTTTTGGGATGGATAATATCTCCAAGTTGCTTTTCAACTTCCTGCATCACACTGGCTTCCAGGGTTGCTTTGAGGCCACCCCCGTCTACTATCGGTGTTTTTTTCACATCTTTAACCAATTTGTAGGCCGCGTGAAGTGGATAATCCTTCCACATTGTGTGAACATCCAGGTCAATACCGCCCACGCCGAACGCGTCGACTTTCCCGTCTAAATCGCAGAACATTTGGTACGCTTTATGTTGGTCTCCATCTGTTCCAATACGTTCTACCAAAACCTCTTCACCTAAAAGGTTTAAGACAACGCTTTTATCACGTGAAGGTGATCCGAGGCTGACACTGACTGCCCTTTTCATAAGTTTATCCTCTGGGTTATTGGAGAATTCGTATCCAGATTATATCGTACATCTATGTTGAATTAGAGCGGTAATAATGGAGCACATTTTTGGGTAGACGCAGAATATTTTTTAAATAAAACA
>CBDVDO010000386.1:0-2003 GCA_965372765.1 uncultured Anaerolineales bacterium | reverse complement strand
AGCTATGGGTGTGGTAAATACCATGGCCATCAGCGTTATGGAACGCCGGCGCGAGATATCCATGCTGCGGAGCATCGGTATGACCCGATCCCAACTTCGTAAAATGATCCTGGCTGAAGCTGCTGCCTTGGGAGCTATCGGGGGAATCCTGGGGCTTGGTTTGGGAATTTTCCTGGCCCGGATGTTCATTGTTGTCGTCCGCCATTTAACGGACTATGAATTAACCATGCAGCTCTCAACACGCGCAATAATCAGCAGTGTGATTATTGCCCTGGTCGTATCTCAAATTTCTGCGCTTATCCCGGCAATTCGAGCATCCCGGCAGCCAATTATTGCCGGTATGGGAGAAGTCTGAGGAGTACATTAAGTATGAATAGTAAACGAGTTATTTTTGGTCTTGTTGTCGTTGTTCTCCTGTCTTTTCTTGGTTATCTGGGATACCAACAATACCTGGCTCCTGTTGAGTCTACTCCAACATTGTCAGCAATAGAGACAGCTGTTATCACAATTAATGCGGAA
The DNA here is from genome assembly GCA_965372765.1 of uncultured Anaerolineales bacterium. Taxonomy (GTDB): domain Bacteria; phylum Chloroflexota; class Anaerolineae; order Anaerolineales; family UBA11858; genus B10-G9. The sequence continues at coordinate 1,484 of CBDVDO010000386.1, read as the reverse complement.
GGCAGAGTTGTACCATCAAGTTATTTAGCCCAGGCATTTGAAATCCCAGGACAGGTGAAAGCGATACAAGTTAAAGAAGGAGATCTGGTCAATAATGATGACGTGCTCCTTTCCCTGGACAAAGAAAGTCTTCAAACGCAAGTCACTCAGGCCAAAGCTGCTCTGAAAGCAGCGCAAGCTCAATTCGATATGCTGCCAAAACAGGCTAGCGATGAACGGGAAAACCAGGCCGAAGCCCAGGTTGAGCAAGCCCGAGCCGTGCTTAAAGCAGCTCAACTGCAGGTAAAAAAAGCTGATTTAATTGCGGCCTTGAGTGGAGTGGTCATCTCGGTTGAAGTCGAGGAAGGGCAAGTAGTGGATGCTGGAATGCCAATTATCATCATTGCAGACACCAGTTTCTGGAAGGTAGAAACGCTGGATCTTCTTGAGGAAGATGTGGTAAATGTCAGGGTAGGAATGCCGGCAGAGGTAAAATTCGCAGCTCATCCTGATCGTGTAATCCAGGGAAGAGTCGACCAGATCGCCTACAATGCATCCAGCTATCAAGGCAATGTCACCTACCAGGTAACCATTGTTCTTTTTTCAACTGAGGACCTGGACCTCGCCTGGGGCATGACTTCCTTTGTTGAAATTGTTCCCTCAAAAGCAGTCATTCCTCCCCGAAACACGGCAACCCCATTGCCTGCACAAACAGTAACCCCAACCACAGATCAAATTCCTTCCAAGACGCCCAAACCGGAAGAGGTAAAAGCTTCAAACGATGAGAGAAAACCCTCTTCTTATACTGTCCAGAGAGGTGAATTTATTTATTGTCTTGGGCGGCGATTTGATATTTATCCTAACGATATTCTGAGTTACAACGGACTTCCCCCTGGCTCATCTCTCTATCCGGGACAAATCATCCAACTGCCTCACACCAGCCCCCCGTTCCCTCTTCAGAGATCCCTAAGGCCTCATCCAGTTGATTATATAGTGCAGCCTTTCGACACTTTTTATATTATTGCCTGCCTGTTTGGAGATGTTTTTCCCGAGGACATCACCGAAGTGAACGATCTAGACCTTTTAAACGTTTTGATTCCCGGTCAGGTTCTACATATTCCTTGAAGTGATCGTTACTTATCTTTCTCTGGTTTCCTGTACAATTGAAAAACGCTGAAAGACCTGAGCAATGACAGTTGATTGTTCTTGGTGAAAGAGAACGATTTGCTGTTGATGAGTATTGATCAGGAAATCAGAAATTTCTTTAAGAGAACTCCCCCTCAATTTCTAAGTAATATTCCATCCAATTCTGAAATATTTCCAGATTATTTCCAAACCAGCTGAGGGTATTAGCTGCCAAACATGGTGCAGTCAATTCAATAGGCTGGGCTAGGGCGATGGAGATCCCATTCCTGAGGGAAGCTGCAATATCAAGCAAGAGCCTGGAACGACAAGGGAATCAAAATCCCATCTCAGAGCTATGTATTAAGCGATACAGGATAATG
>CBDVDO010000385.1:0-2014 GCA_965372765.1 uncultured Anaerolineales bacterium | reverse complement strand
TTGACTAATTCTTCCGGGGAATCCACCCGCTGCAGTTCCATTCTTGGTTTATGGTCTGGCAGAAGCCAGCGGCTGGTGAGCGCCAGGAAAAGAATCCCGGCTATCAACAGCGTCAATCCAATAGGTGTGAAATCAAAAAATTGAAACGGGGCGTAGCCATTTTCCAGCAGGAGATCGCTGACAACGATATTGGGAGGTGTCCCAATTAACGTCATTGCGCCGCCAAGAAGTGATCCAATTGAGAGAGGGATTAATAACTTTGAAGGATTTATGCCTTTTTTCCGGCTGATGCTGATGATTGCCGGCGCCATTACCGCTACTGTCCCGGTGTCGCTGATAAAACCAGAGAGTAAAGCAACAGTACCCATAATCAGAACCAGCAGCCGGAATCTGCTCTCTCCAGCAAATTGAACGATCTTTTGGCTGATGGTTTCCGCCAGCCCGGTTTCCATCACAGCACCACCGACGATAAAGAGGGCGGCTACTGTGATCACGATCGGACTGGAAAATCCTGCCAGGGCTTCATCAGGGGTCAGGATTTCGGTCAGCATTAAACCTATCACCACTCCCAGGGCAACCAGATCCACTTGCAGCCATTCGGTGACGAACAGCAGGATTGCTCCAGCTAATAAACCAATGGTGATCCACATCTCAAAAGTCATAATATTCTCGGGATAAGGTGAATCCAGCTCCTAACTTGTTGTAGTGTACCAAATCTTTTCCTGGAGATAAAGAATGTCCAGGCTTTTATATCTGAATAAATTTGGGGATAAATAAGGAATAGCTGTGGATAACTGGCCTGAATTGGGGATAAACTGGGGATTACTGGAGGATAAATAACATTCCGATGTGGAAAATGATTGCAATGAGCAGACTTCCTCCCCAGAGAATATATGCCAGGACCCGGGTTTCCTCGTTCCGGAAAAGAAACAAACCTAAAACAAGATTACCCAGATACGCTGTGGTATTGATGATTGGGAACAGGATCAGGCGTACGCTTTCCAGAGGTTCGTGCGGTATCCCTCCCGGTGTAAACCCAAGCGATATTCTCTCCCGGGAGGGGATGATCAGCAGAGTCCAAATTAAGAGGGTGATGTTTAAAATCGCCCCGGCCAGGAATATCCAGAGTAGAGGTTTCTTGCCTGAGATTTCAGTCAGAATAAGAGTAGGATGAGATGATTGGGTAGTAAGCAGAGAAATTGATCCAAGTTCGGTTAAGGAATTGTACGAGAGGATAAAGTCTTCTACCTGGAGGGGTGAGATAGCGAAGTACCCTTCTTCGGTGGCGATAATTACCAACCCCTTTTCCCTCGAAGCCATGAATTCTACTACAGGTCCCCGCAGAAAACGCCTGAATCCGATAACTGAACCAGGCCAACGGATCAGCGGAGGTTGTGGTGGAATCTCCAGATCTTCCGCCTTGTGGACCCATTTCACCTTGTCCATAGGTATATTTTCCGATCTCCAACCCCACTGCAGTTGAATGCCCCCTCTTTCCAAAGAATATTTGGAGCGGTGCAGAGCATACAGGCGATAAATCAAAAAGGGAACCGTGATCAGGAAAAGCAGAATCAGGGCCAGGTATGGCAGCAGTTGAGGGGCAACCTGGACATTTGACGCGCCCCAGATGCTCCAAGCTCCTCCACTGGAAAATAACAAGATCAGCAGGAGGTGGACAATGGTACCAGTCCGTTTAGGGGGGTAATATACTCTACTCTCCTCCATGGTTATTAGTTATACCACACCGCTAAACGGCGATTCCTGCTTGATTCTTAGGACCCGGATCCATGGTTTTAAGTGTAAATTGCCATGAGGTGGGATTGAGCATTGATCACTAAGCAACATTAGTTGTTTAACTCATCAGGAAACATTTTTAGGAAGAACACCGGCAGGTCTCTGGGGAGAAATACCAGAATACAATCCTTGCACGAAATATTATTTAACATATAATTGATTCATTGGGGGAAATTTGTTCTTCTGGTTTCTATAGGATATTCAAATAAAGGAGGTTATA
>CBDVDO010000384.1:0-2019 GCA_965372765.1 uncultured Anaerolineales bacterium | reverse complement strand
TAGAAATACCCCCCCTCCCACTGACAGGTAAGCGCTTAAGGACTCACCAGCACTTCTACACTAGACAAATGCTGAATACCAGAGAATTTGCCATCCCTGGCTGTCACCTGGACCCTGATCCAGGAGGATATACCCACCTGGTAAGGGATCTCCCCCTCAAACGGTCGATATCCGCTGCCAAGGTTTTCTTGGGAAACCAGGAGCACTATTGATCCCACCAAGCCGCCTTCTCTGTTCATTAATTCAACCAGAAGTTGGTCTTGCGGTGCAAAACGGGTAACTCCCTGAATGATCAATACATCGCCTTGGATTAGAGTACTGGATATTGGCTGCTGGATTATTAGATTTTCATAAAGATCCTGAACAGCTTTGATCTCCGGGTCACCTTCTGACAGCAATATCAGATCCGTGGTAGCCAACGCGGATATTCTGCCAAACTCATCCAGAGAGCTGATTTCGAGGCGAGCTGCTTCAGCATCTCCTGATACCTCAAAAATTATCTCCATCACCAGGTGCGTATTCCCGCTTTGACCGGCTTCCCGGGTAAAAAAATGCCGTACCAGCAATCTCCCATCATCGCCAAATAGGGAAACCTGGTAGCTTGACTCTTCTTCCCTGTCATTCCGCGGAGGTGTCAGGTAAGCATGTATACTGAACGGAGATGTGACCCTGGAAAGTCTACCCGGGCTTATGAGTTGAATTTCCCCATAAGGAAGGGGGTTCGGGAGAGTGAGGGGTTCTTGGGTGACCAGCGCAAAATCAATGGTTTCAGTAGGGGTAAACTCCGGTTCCGGGGTTGGCGGGATTTGGGTATCTGTAGGGACGGGTGTCTTGGTTATGATTGCGGGGGCTGAAGTGGGAGGCGGAACAGGCGTGATTAGGATTATCCCCTCATCAAACATAGCTTGAGCAGTCAGCTCAATGACGGTAGGCAAGTGTTCTTCTGGTATGAAGGTTGGGGGATTAGTCCCTGGAAGAATGCCGCATCCAGCAGCTAAAATAGAGATGATCAAAGCAGAAAAAGAAAAACGAATTGATGACTTCATGCTGTCAATTTGTGCAGCACCTTCCATAATTATTTGGATGACTTTGTTTCAAATTTTTCAATCACAGAAAAGAGCTCAACAAGGGCTACAGGCTTTTCCAGGAAAAGTTGCGCCCCGGCACTTAATACCTCATCGATAAGACCATCTTCCGGTAAAGCAGAAATCACGACCACAGGAATGGATTTGGTTTTCTCATCCTGGGTCAATTTTTCAATCAGCTCAAATCCTGAGACCTCTGGTATATTTAAATCCACAAAAATCAGGTCGTACTCAGTTTCTTGAATCATCTCCCAGCCATCCAGCGAGCTGGATGCCACATCGGCCTTATGATTCGCAAGTGAGACTGCCTTTACATAAGTTTCAAGTGCGTCTGTGTCATCATCAACAAATAAAATCCGTCCCACTGATACTCCTTGTCCATTACATGCTTATCCGCTTACTCGATCCTTCCAGATCGAGATCAGGCTGCTATTTGTTAAAGCTGGTAGATTAAACCAAATTTTTCGTTGAGATACTTTAAGTAAGGTTCCGGTGCAATTCTTGATCCAACTATTCTGGTGACTAAATCTTGCGGTTTATATTTCGAGCCGTGCCTGTGGACATTCTCCTGCAGCCAGTCCAACAATTCCTTGAATTCTCCTCCCCGGATCTGGGAAGACAAACCCGGGATATCCTGGTTGATCTTTTCCCAGAGCTGGTTTGACACCAGGTTGCCTAATGCATAGGTAGGAAAATATCCCAAAATACCGCTTGACCAGTGCACATCCTGTAAAACACCATCTGCGTCGTTGGGGGGAACCACACCCAAATAATCTTCCATTCGCTCGTTCCAGGCAGCGGGCAAATCGGCAACCATGAGCTTGCCCTCCATCAGAGCTATTTCTAATTCCAGGCGGAGCATAATGTGAAGGTTATATGTGGCTTCATCTGCTTCAACCCTGATCAGGGAAGGTTCAACTTTGTTGATTCCTTT
>CBDVDO010000383.1:0-2024 GCA_965372765.1 uncultured Anaerolineales bacterium | reverse complement strand
ATATGGAAAGTCATGATCTCCTCTGCGATCGCCCGCAGTTTGGCTTCCTCGCTGAGGTAAATCAAATCAGAGTAGTCTTTTCTTTTCCAGTAAAGATGCTTTTGTTCCTGGTCATCTTTATCCGCATAAAAAGTGTATTCAAAACCCGAATCCGGTTCCTTGGTTTTTAAAGTGACCAGCGAAGTGTCTTCCAGCGCCGAAATATAATCCAGGTTAGTTGGAATGGCGATGGGATCCAGTCCGTAAATCTCGTTAAATTCCTCGGATTCCGTTACCGCGGTACCCGTCATGCCGGATAGTTTTTCATACATCCGGAAATAATTCTGAATTGTGATCGTCGCGTAGGTGACATTTTCACCCTGGACCTTGACATTCTCCTTGGCTTCAATCGCCTGGTGAAGTCCGTCAGACCAGCGCCTTCCAGGCATTAAACGCCCGGTGAAATCATCAACAATTACTACTTTGCCTGCCTGGACAAGGTAGGCTTTGTTCTTCTTGAAAATAAATTCAGCTCGAAGAGCCTGCTCCAGATAACCCAGCAACCTCGCCTGTTCCTGGGTGATATCCTCGGGGCGGTCCGGGTCTCCCAGTGGTTGACCCAGCAGTTCTTCAACGTGCATCTCGCCCAGCGGGGTAAGGGTAATATTCCTGTCCCGGATGCTGATCTCATAATCTTCCGCTTTTAGTTTTTTAACAACCGTGGCCATTCTCCGATACCATTCCGGATCATCGTGTGAAGGTCCGGAAATAATCAACGGAGTCCGAGCTTCATCAATCAGGACATTGTCGACCTCATCAATGATCGCATAATGATGACCGCGCTGCACCCGGTCCTCCAAACGCATGGCCATATTGTCCCGGAGATAATCAAAACCAAATTCATTGTTGGTTCCGTAAAGAATATCCGCCTGATAGGCTTTTTCCCTCATAACCATGTCTAATTGATTCCGGTCCTCCTGGGGTGATTTATTCTCCAGGTTAACCAAAAAAGCCTTTTTCCCATGCTCAGTCCGGGCCGCCATTTGCAGCACTCCAACACTCAATCCCAGGTAATTAAAAATGGGAGCCATCCAGCGGGCATCTCGCCGTGCCAGATAGTCATTCACCGTGATCAGGTGGACTCCCCTCCCCACAGGCAGCCCATCAATAGGGACAAATTTCCAATTCTCGGGGTCATCTCCCCAGGTTACCCGGGCTTTTTTGATCCAGACCGGCGAAATTTCAAGTCCATTCAGGTAAAGAGGCAGGGTTGCACCGAGGGTCTTTCCTTCACCGGTCCTCATTTCCGCTACAAAACAGCGGTGCATGGCAATTCCCCCAATCATCTGGACATCATAATGACGCTGTCCAATAGTCCTTTTGCTGGCTTCCCGGATAGAAGCAAATGCCTCGGGAAGAATATCCTCAAGGGATTCACCTTTCGCCAACCTTAAACGGAAAAAATCAGTTTTCGACTGTAATTCTCCCTCACTTAACCCTTCATATGCATTTTCCAGATCATTAATGACTGCTATTTCTTCTGAAAAACCATCTAATATCTTTTGATGGGGATCGCCCCCCACTAAACGGACTATTTTTTCAAGCATGGATTCACCTAAATTTTTTCTAAAACAGCAACTATGTCTGATGTTATTAATTCTACTTTTACTGGAGCGATTATAGCATACGGGTATAAATTTCTTCTAAGAACAGCTCTGTTTGAATCTCTCTTCCAAACAGCACTCTAAACCGGGTATTACGAGTGATGTTATAATTTTGTTTTGTGAGAACAGAACCCTCTTCCCCGGATTCCCTTTCTGCAAACCGACAAATAGCACGCGCTGCCGGAGTGATTACATTGGCCTTTGTAATCAGCAACCTTTCCGGCCTGGTCCGTCAAATCCTGGTCGCAGATGCCTTTGGCACATCTTCCGTAATCGAAGCAGTTACTGCTGCTAACAGGATCACAGAGACCCTGTTTAATCTGGTTGCCGGGGGAGCGCTAGGATACGCATGTATCCCCACCTTCACCAGCCAGCTGCCAA
>CBDVDO010000382.1:0-2029 GCA_965372765.1 uncultured Anaerolineales bacterium | reverse complement strand
TTACAACGTGGACACATAAAAGTTCCCCTACCTTCAACTTTAGTCTTTCCTTTTGAACCCCAGATGATCATAGTGATATCCTGTTTATTGTAGCAAAATGTCCGGGATTATTCTCAGACAACAATCTTATTGTAATCTAGATGTGACGGCAATTTGATATAGCCTATGCTTACAAATAAGAAAGATAAATTTGTGGTCTTCGCGAATCGAGTCACCAATCCAGTGGTTGATTTGATTTTCGGGTGCAGTTTGGGTGCAATTAGGATGGAACTTGTTGAAACAATGGTAACAGTGGACAAAACTTCCCCTGCCGAGTAGAAACAATGGACATAATGGTCCCCTGTGCAAAAGAAAACCATCCATTCATCTGATAGCTTATCATACTTCTGGATCAGTTTCTAAATGAGCTGATCTGATAAGATATAGGGCAGATAGATTAATTTACTAATGAATTTATGATGACTACCAACAATGTCACCCGGCTTCTCGATAACAGGGATATCAACTACAAGGCTTTCGAACTTCCCCGCCAAAAACTCGGCGCTGAAGGTACTGCCAGGTTGCTCAACGCGCCGCTGTCCATCATCTTCAAGAGCATTGTGATTGAGCGAAAAAACCCGGGAAAACCCATTCTGGCAGTTGTGCCGGGTGATAAAGAAGTCAACCTGAAAGCGCTGGCAAAAGTCCTAGGTGAGAAAAAAGTTACCCCGGCCACACAGAAGAATGCGGAAAGGCTGACAAAACTTCAAACCGGCGGGATATCTCCGCTTGCTCTCATCAACCGCGGTTTTAAAATTGTCATTGATGATTCTGTCCTGAACCAGGAAACGGTCCATATTTCCGGAGGTGAACTCGGAATCAATATCCGTCTTCGTTCCCAGGACCTGGTGGACTTAACTCAAGCATCGGTGGCAAAGATCAGCCGGGAATAAGAGTAACCCCCTCTCCAGTCTAAAATACGATCCTTCTATCCTTTAATCACAACCAACGGTTTTAGCCGGGCAACCTTGGCAGCAATGCCGGCGCCAACAACCGTATCCACCACTAAATCGACATCTTTATAGGCTGCGGGGGCTTCTTCAGCCAATCCAGCCATAGATCTGGCCCTGATATTGATCCCATCTCTCTTAAGCTGTTTCCGGAGATCTTCCCCCCGGATCCTTTTTTTGGCTTGTGTCCTGCTCATCACCCGCCCTGCGCCGTGGCAGCATGATCCCAGAGATCGCCCCATGGCTTCTTCAGTCCCGCGTAAAACCCAGGACGAGGTCCCCATACTTCCTGGTACCAGAACAGGTTGACCTATTTTTTTATATTCCGAGGGCAGATCTTCCGCACCGGGACCAAATGCGCGGGTAGCGCCCTTTCTGTGAACACAGACCTCAGTTGATTTTCCCCCGATTTGATGGGTCTCTATTTTTCCTATATTATGGGCAACATCATAGACCTGGAACAGATGCCAGTCGCTCACCTTGCCCGCCAGAACGCTTTCAAATGCCTCCCGGGCATAATGACTGAGGACCTGGCGATTGGCAAAAGCATAATTGGCTGCACAGCCCATAGCGGATAAATAGGCTTCCCCTTCCGGAGAATCCAGCGGCGCGCAGACCAGTGCCCGGTCCGGCAGTTCGATCCCATAGCGGTGAACAGCTCCCTGCAAAGATTTTACATAATCTGAACAGACCTGGTGGCCCAACCCCCGTGAGCCGCAGTGGATTTGAAGCGCCAGATCCCCTTCTCTCAATCCCATCACCTGGGCTGCCTGGTGATCATAAATTTCCGCCACCAGATCAATCTCAATAAAGTGGTTGCCGGCACCTAACGACCCAACCTGGTTTGTTCCCCTTTTCAGCGCCCGGGGACTTAAATAACGAGGGTCTGCACCCTGAATGCGGCCGCCTTCTTCCGTTCTTCGCAAATCCTGATCGGACCCATATCCCTCTTTTTTTGCCCAGCGGGATCCTTCCCGGCAAACAGCCTTCACCTCCTTGGTACTTAATCGGAGATGCCCGCTCTTGCCGACCCCGCTGGG
>CBDVDO010000381.1:0-2040 GCA_965372765.1 uncultured Anaerolineales bacterium | reverse complement strand
ACACCCAGCACATCACCAAACAGGAAATGGGTCAGGTCCACAGTGTAACTTTTCACGGTGGAAATTATGGCAATGCCAAGAGCGAACATACCGGCAAAGATAATACCTATCGCGGTATCTTCTTTGATTTTTGCTCCCCGGCTGACCGCCCCAATAGCCAGAGAAACTATCACCGCCGTTCCGGTTCCCCACCAGAAGAGCGGCTCCCTGGCTCCGCCAGTAATCAGGTATCCTACGGCAACTCCAGGCAAAATAGAATGGGCAAGTGCGTCACCAAAAAAAGCCATCCCCCGGATCACCACATATACTCCTACAACTGCGCAAACGATGCCGGTCAACACCGCAGCGGACATTCCGCGAACCATAAAAGAGTACTGAAGCGGGTTAAGGATCAGTTCAAGCAAGTTCATGATGGTCTCCTTCGCAGCAGTCATCTCCCACAGCCAGGGTGTCAAATTCCCCTTCCACAAAGTGCAGGTGGCCTTGATATGCTTTCACCAGCAGCTCCCTGGTGAACACTTCCTCCGGGGATCCCAATCCCAGCAATTCCTTATTCAGCAGCATCACCTGATTAAATTGTCCAGCAGCAAGGCGGAGATCATGCATTGAGATCATGAATGTTACCTTGCGTTTCTGAAGATCCTCCAGGATGGAAAGGATGCTTTCCTGGGCAGGCACATCAAGCCCGTTTAAGGGTTCATCCAGCAGCATCAATTCCGCCTCCTGGGCCAGGGCGCGGGCGATGAACATTCGCTGTTGCTCCCCTCCGGAAAGCTCACTGATCTGGCGCTGGGAGTAATCGATCAAATCCACAAATTTCAACGAACGGCGGACTATTTCCCAGTCATCGGCCTGGGGCCAGAGGAATGGGCCCATTTTGTTAATCCGGCCCATCATAACTACATCTGCAACCGTAGCCGGGAAAGACCAGTCCACTTGGCTTCGCTGCGGCACATAGGCAATACAGGTATGGCCGCCAGGCTCATGTCCGGACACTCGCACAATTCCCTCGAACGGGTCTGTAATTCCAGCAATAACCTTAAATAGTGTGGTCTTGCCAGCACCATTGGGTCCAACAACAGCAATCCCGTCGCCGGGGGAGAGGTCAAACGAGATATTTTCCAGCACGGTCCCGGTTCCATAACGAACGGAAACATTTTCTAAAGCCAGCAGCGGTGCATCCAACTGATGCGGCGCATACCGGCGCGAAAAAGATTTCTTTCGGAAAGTTTTAATCAGGTTTTTCATACCTATTAGACTCCTTAATGTCCGTCGGACTTACCCATCCTCCATGGCAAGCTAGCTATTGCAGAGCATTGACAATGACCTTAACATTGTGGCGCATGAAAGTTAGGTAAGTGCCAGCTGGCCCGCCTGCTGAAAGTGAACCAAAATAGAGCGAAACCAGGTCAACCCCAGTATCCTCCGCTACAATTTGGGAAAGAGTGGGATCAAAATCCACTCCAATAAAAATAGCTTTTACCTCTTCTTCTCGGATAATATCAATCAGATAAGCCAATTGCTTCCCTGAGGTTTCTGCTTCAGTCGTTTGCGCCGGGATCACTGCCCCGATCTGTGTAAATCCATACTCCTGAACAAAATAACCAAAAACCATGTGGTCTGTCACAAGTTCCCGATTTTCCAGGGGGATCAGCGCTACTTGATCCCGAATCCAACCATCCAATTCTTCCAACTTTTCCCGGTAGGCCGCTGCATTTTCCAGATAAGTATCAGCATTTTCATGATCTTTTTCTGCCAGAGCAAACGCAATATTTTCAGTCCAAATTATGATGTTGTTGGGGTCAAACCAGACATGCGGGTCCTGATCGCTGCCAGAGTGGCTTTCATCTCCCTCTTGGTCTTCCTCGCTATGATCCTTCTCTGCTCTCTCCAGGGGGGAAATCCCATTGGAGACCACAATCACCGCATCGGCGTTCCCCGTTCCAGCGATCAAATCATCCAGGAACTCCTCAAGACCCAATCCATTTACAAAGATCAAATCGGCCTCGGACACATTTACCATATCCTGCGGGGAAGTTT
>CBDVDO010000380.1:0-2041 GCA_965372765.1 uncultured Anaerolineales bacterium | reverse complement strand
GGTGAGCATGATCGCAAAAACAATCAAAATCGCAATAGCGCCAATGTAAATCAAAACCTGCACCACTGCTATAAAAGGCGCCTCTAGAAGAACATATATACTGGCAACACCCACAAAAGCCAGGACGAGATAAAAGGCACTGTGCAGGATATTTTTATTGGTCACAACAGCCAGTGCTGCCCCCAGAGTGATCAAACTGGACAAACCAAAAATAATTATTGGCACCATAAATTTTTCCTTTCCATCCGGGAATCTGTATTTTAACTCCCGAAAATTACTCATATCTAAGGCATACTCACTTAGAATAAACGTCTTGCCCGATTATTTGGAGTCCGTACCCGGGGGTACGGCAACCGGACGGTGAGGAAACTCTTCCCTATCAACAGCCTGATCATTCTTGTCAGCAATTACCAAAGCAGCCCAGAGGATAAACATATTCAAGCCAAACATAACCAGAACATAGATCCAGCGAGCAAGGGAAAATTCCATCATCACCCGATCAGCAATCGCAACAGCAACCAGATTAACAAATGAAACCGGGATCAGGAAACGCCAGTTTAGATTTAGCATTTCATCGATGCGGATTCTGGGAAGTGAGAGTCTGATCCAGGAAATTACCAGGTAAATAAACAACGATTTACCGTAAAAATAAATTACTCCCAATATCGGCCAACGAACAGCCATGGGCCCTGACCAACCACCAAGGAAAAAGATAGTGATCAACGCACCAACAGTGAATTGATGCAGGAATTCCGCAACATAAAACATGCCGAATTTCATCCCGGAATATTCAGTGTGGTATCCAGCAACAAGCTCCGATTCCGCTTCCAGCAAATCAAACGGCGCCTTGCCGATCTCCGCCATGGATGAAATGGAAAAAATCAATGCTGCCAGGGGAGCCACGAAGATAAACCATGGTTCCTGGGCTTCAACAATATCCGAGAGTTTCATGGAATGGGCGAGTAAAACCGGTACCAGCAGAGCTACCACCATCGGTATTTCGTAAGAAATCAGCATCGCCACCGATCTGGATGCTCCAAGCAATGCATACTTATTGTTGGAGGACCATCCCGCCATCAGTATCGCCAGAATGCCAAATGCTCCCACCGCTACAATGTACAGCACCCCCACATTAATATCTGCCCCAATGACATTTATAGCAAAAGGAAACACCGCCCAGATAGCAAGCACTGAAGCCATGGCCAGGACTGGCGCGATATTATATAACCCTTTTTCAGCACCAGTAGGAGTTACATATTCCTTGGTAAAAATCTTGATGATGTCTGCAAAAGATTGGAAAATTCCGTAAGGTCCAGCTCGATTGGGGCCAAACCGATCTTGAATTCGGCCGGCAAGTTTTCTCTCAACCCAAATCAGGACAATAACTATCGAAAAACTTACAAGAACAACCAGCACACTTCCTATTGCTTGAAGGATAAATCCGGTTAAACTCTCCGAAGCCCCCCAGCCGAGCAAAAGGGTTTTGATCCAATTTTCTATCAAATTAATCAAATCAGCCATGAAAATCTCCTGCAGGGTTCAGGGATTTGCCTACGACCAGGCCAGGGCCCCTTTTCTCATTGCATAAATCAGGCCGGCAAAGAGAATAGCGATAAAAATTACACCTTCAATAACAAAAAATAGTGGAAGTGTTGGATCACCCAACGCAACAGCCCAGGGAAAAAGAAATATCACTTCAATGTCAAAAACCAGGAAGATTAGAGCATAGATATAGTATTGGGATTTAAACTGGACCCGGATATTCCCCTGGGTTTCGATGCCGCACTCATATACTTCTTCTTTCCGAGCACTTGGTTTTTTGGGAGCAATGATCACTGGAAGTAAAACTGCGACCAGGGGGACAACCACTGCAACAACCAGAAAAATACCAATATAAAGCCAGTAATTAAGCATACTTGCTCCTCTGTCTCAAGAAGTCGATTCAGATCACTAAATAAACAGTGTACCAACTGCAAATTTTACCATAGATAACGACCGAATTTATTATCCAATTCCAAGTCCATATATGGTTTTTCTTATA
>CBDVDO010000379.1:0-2056 GCA_965372765.1 uncultured Anaerolineales bacterium | reverse complement strand
AGAAGTGCAGGCAGCAAAACGGGATACTGCTGCAAATTGGCGGAACTTCCAATCACGTTCACCTATTGGTGAAATTACTTCCAGCGATAAATATTGGACAACTTGTTAAAAACATTAAAGGATCATCCTCTCATTACATTACCCAGATTATTCGTCCGGATAGTTTCTTTAAGTAGCAAGGGGGATATGCGGCAATTTCTGTGTCTCCTGCGCACCTATCAAAGATCTCCATGTATATTGCTGTCCAAAAAGAACATCACCAAACAAACACCTGCAATAAGGATTGGGAACTTTCTAAACAATATAAAAACTAATATCAACAGAAAAAACTCAAACCGTCCTTGGGACGGTTTCTATCCTCTAGCCCGCGACTTCAGTCGCCGGGTAGAATCGCAGTGTTGCTCTTTCTACGAATTTTGTCGGAACTTCATAACACGATAAGCGACCGCCCCTCGAAACTCAAGTGTGACATTTTAAAGTGTACATTGCCTTCTCTTGAATATTGGGATAAAAAAGTGTATAGTGAAAACCAAGTGTATTACTGGGGAGGGCTTATCTAAATAATTTTGTCAAGCTCAATCCAATAGAATTCACTGAGGGGGAAAATTGTGAAAATAAATGGGGGTTATGGACGAACGACCGGTTGTTTTTTCCTGATATTTCTGACTTCTTTGATGTTTAGCACTGGGTGCAGGAAAATACCTCGCAGGATATCAATCTGTGACCTGCAGGGGACAGGCTCAGCGTCTCCTTTTTACGGACAGGAAGTTGAGGTATCCGGGGTTGTTATTGCTGACCTTGAGGATGCAACTCAAGCTGGAATTTTTATCCAGGACAAGAGTTGTAGGAGGGGACAAGGAAGCGGAACTTCCAGCGGCCTGTTTGTTTTGTACCAAAATGTTTTCGACCGGGTTTCCCTTGGTGATGAAGTAACTGTCAGCGGTATAGTGCTTGATTTTTTTCAAGAAACCATCATTATCGCCAGGGAAGAATCTGTCCAGATCCTGTCGGTTGGTAATTCTTTACCTGAAATTGTGGATCTTAATCAAGAAATAAGGGCTGGAGGCAGCGAATTTGATTATGAAACTTTTGAAGGTATGCTGGTTATAGTGTCAGCCGCGCGTGTTGTTAAATCGGCAGATGGGCAGGGTAATTTTGAGGTTCTGCCGGAATTTGAAGGGAAGGACCATTCGATACTTGATGATGGTGTCCGGGGAATATTGCAGATAACCAACAATCAAAAAAATTCTCTCCTGTTCTCAGTTGCCGTTGGAGATAAAGTTCAAAACCTGATCGGACTGCTCCGCCAGAACCAGGATGGATATGTTCTCCAGTTGATTGAGCCTGACAGTGTGGTGCTGCAGTCTTCCACTGGTTCATTGTTAAATATATTATCTAAAGAACAATCTCGGGAAGGGGGAGGAGATTATTCAAACGAAAACCGGATTCCCATAATTAGTCCAACTGTCATCTCGATTCCTACTGGAACGCCAACCCCTTATCATGTCAATTTGTTGATCACAGAACTGATGCCTAATCCTAACGGAATGGAACCGGATGGGGAATGGATTGAAATCTATAATCCTGAAATGGTTGGTTTGCCACTGACGGGGATAAAAATAGGCGATGAGACCTCTCCCCAGGGAAAGGAAGGAATGTTGCGCTTCCCGGATGGTTATTACATAGGAGCTCATGAAGTGCTCGTCATTGCCAACCAGGCTTCAACTTTCAGATCCAACTATGGTTTTTTCCCGGACTTCGAGTTGGTCGACAGTGATTTTTTAATCCCAGATTTGTTGCCTTGCTCGGAGTGGGGAGGAAATTCGATCCAGTTCAGCAACGGAGGTGACGAAGTTTTGTTATTGGATCCCTGGGGCAGGGTGGTAGACCTGCTTAGCTATGGAAACTCAGAATATCCCGGGTTTCAGCCTGCAGTCACAGCGCCTAAGGAAGGACATACCCTGGAAAGATATCCTCCAGACCAGGACCGGGATAAAGCAGGGGACTGGCGGGAACGGATCGGAGGATCTCCAGGGAAACTTGACCGCAGTCTACC
>CBDVDO010000378.1:0-2073 GCA_965372765.1 uncultured Anaerolineales bacterium | reverse complement strand
CCGAGAAAATCGTTGTAAACTGAGATTCTGTTGATAGGCCTGACGCCATAACCTTGGATGAAAGTTGATCACTGATGATCCCGACATTGATTGGGCGGCGAATGTTGTTAATCATATATAAACCGAGAAAACAAACTACCGACAGGGTAATAATCTGCAGATTGGTTGTCACTCCAGCAAGAATCAGCATCCCTGCTCCAAGCAGATAAGTGAAATTTACAGCCTGTGATAAACTGCTAAACTTTTCACTGAATTGATAAGCCCGCCTGGATGCCAAACTGGTGAGGAAGTAAATCCCAAAATAAACCAAACCGATGACAACTGCCTCCCGTTGGGTATCCTCCAGGTCAGTAAAAACAGAAACTGAAAGGGCCAGCACGGCCAGTATCGGCTGTAAATAATCCTTCGTGGATTTAAATACACCCGAAAAACTAGAGCTGTTTAATATTGCCTTCATAACTGACCCATCTGAAAATATCTGGACAAATTCGCGAGATGTTGTTTTTACCTGACTCCAGATCTCACCTTTCTTTGCCCGATGTAATTCTCCATCCAGACTTTTTGGATAGGAAATTACATTTAACAAATCCAATAGATAGGGAACAGTGGAAGCCAGGAACATCACCCGGTAGCTGCCGGTGTAAAATATAAGAGCAGCGGCAATCAGGGCATTAAGGGCTGATCCAAATTGGGAAGCGCTGCGGGTTAAACCGTAATAGGCAACTTTTAGATCACTGATTCCTTGAATACTTAAATATTCAAATATTAACGCTTTATGGGTTCCCGAACGAAAAGCTTCCCCGAATGCAAACATCACCATGGCCAGAGCCAGGAAAATGAAGTCTTTTAGAAAATAAAAAATCAAAAAAGAGGCAATGTAAGACAAAAAAGCCGCAACCATGGACCGCCTTCTGCCAAACGAATCAGCAAGGACGCCGGTCGGAATCTCAAGAATATTAGTGGCAACCTCCCGGATGTAATACAAAACCCCGATCTGTAAAAATGACAATCCGTAGGACCGGAAAATAAGTAAGATGAAGGGATCAAAAAACCGCAAGTTTTTAAGAAATCCATATAATGAAAACTTGTAAAACATACGGTCCCTGGTAATCATTTGCATTATTGCAGTTCTCCCTAAAGTTAAATTAGATCAGAATGATTAAAAATTTTGCTGAAACCCCGGTAATGGTTAAAACAGGGATGAAATATAGGTTTGGATCGGTTCCTTTGAACCTTGTTCACCGGGAAACGACAACCAGGTTAAAAATTCTGTGTTCCCTTCTGGCCCAACAAGGGGAGATCTGATTAGCCCGTTGACCTGATAGCCCCCTTCACAAGCCGAGCTCAATATCTCGGTTAAGATCCGTTGGTGAATTTCCGGATCAAGAATCACACCCACTCCCTCGGCAGCTTCCTCCCTCGTAGCTTCAAATTGAGGTTTGATTAAAACCACTGCTTCTCCTCCTCCAATTGGAAACCAGCCGCTGATCACGGGGAGAATTTTTTTCAACGAGATAAACGACACATCTGCAGTGATGAAATCCACCGGTTCAGGCAGAGCTGCCAGGAATCGGGCATTGGTTCGTTCCATAACCACAACCCGGGGATCATTCCGAAGCCGCCAATCCAAAATACCATAGCCCACATCAACCGCGTAAACTCTGGAAGCGCCATTAATTAGCAGGCAGTCGGTGAAACCACCTGTAGAGGCGCCAACATCTGCACATACCCGATCACTGACAATCAATGAAAATTGGGTAAAAGCTGCCTCCAGCTTCTCACCGCCCCGGGAAACGTATTTTGGTTTCCGGACAAGGGTTATTTCGTCCTCGTCATTAACTTTCTGTGAGGCTTTCATAACCACCTGCCCCAGGTGACGTACTTTGCCAGCCATAATAAAGCGTTTAGCTTCTTCTATATTATCAACCAGTCCTCTTTCCACTAGAAACTGATCCACTCGCTTGTTATTCGCCATACCTTCTATTTTAACATGCCCCCTGATTTGAGGGGGTATACTTACAATCCCTACCACCCCCTTCTAAATCGTGCTATTATTTCATTATGATTGCAGCC
>CBDVDO010000377.1:0-2109 GCA_965372765.1 uncultured Anaerolineales bacterium | reverse complement strand
GAGAACGGCCAGCTGACTGTAATCGATGAGGAACAAATCATGGCTGAAGTCAGGTTGATCAGCAAACGTTTTGTGTGACAAGCCGGATAGCATTCAATTTATAAGATATAAGACCAGGTACTCCGGACCTGCAGAAAGGAGTCAATAAGATGTCCTATCAAGATGAACGGGAACAGTTGCTAAAGATTGTCCTACATGCTTACAAGGTTAATTTAATCAGGATGGCTGCCGGGAATATCAGCACCCGGATAGCAAACGATTTGGTGGCGATCACCCCGAGTGGGATCGAGTACCGGCATATGACAGCGGAAGATATATCTATCATAGATCTGGAAGGTAATTTGATTGAAGGATTAAAATCCTCCTCTGAAACACAGATGCATACTGCAATCTATAGAAATGTGCCCCGGGCAGAAAGCGTTTGCCATACTCATTCCATTTATGGGATGGTTTTTGCAATGCTTCAGGAAGATATTCCAGTGATGAATGTTGAATTAATGGTATGTGGTGCCCCCATCCCTGTGGCTCCCTGGGCTGCGCTGGGGACAGCTAAGGCGGGGGAAGTTACCGTGGAAATTTTCCTATCCCGCCCGGAATTGAGTGTGATCCTGCTCCGCCAGCACGGATTGGTTGCGATTGGCAATTCTTTGGATCAGGCTTTTAATAAAGCCTACAATGCAGAAACCGGATTAGAGACCTACTATAAATCCCGGTTGCTGGGAACCCCCCAGCCGTTTACCCAGGTGCAGATAAATGAGATAAAGGAATCATACGGACTTTAATATATTTATTATTTTGGACCTAATAATTCTTCCTTTCCAATACCAGGCGGCTCCGGATTAATCAATGGTAGAATCAATCTGCAGATAGAAAAAGACAGCAAATATCCTTCTAATACGCCCCCACTGAATGAGGAGGAAAACATGAAATTCAAGATATTTCACCGTACCCTGACCATTGCCCTGTTATTAGTTTTAAGCACATCCTGTTCTGCGCTTAGCCTGGTTAATCCCCCGTCCGACGCAGGTGACTCGCCCGCTGCAGATGCTTCGGGTGACACAGGCGAGGTGTTAACCTGTTTTCACGCCAATAATTATGTGCTTTCTTTTGATCATACCTTGACAGTAAACCAGGAGGGGACCAGCCTGACCCACATTTTAAAACAAGGCGGGATAGCTTTATTAAGTGAAGCAAATTCCGGGGGACATGATGCAACAATCACAACCGCTTCTCCCCAGACGTTGAATTTTGAGTATATGGGGATTCTGGGACCTTGCTCCGTTGATGCGACTGGAACAGTAAACGTTTCCGCAGAAGGGTATTGTGACGCGGGGATAATTTACCTCAATATCACAGAAGATTGGAGTGATACTGAAGGGACTATGACTTGCGAAGATAGTGCCGCGCCCTTTTCGGCTCCTGGTGCTTCATTTACTCACTCCGGGGCTTCCGGGCTGGGGGAAGAATTTTTAATCACGGATGATTCAAATGGACATACTGTTATGCGGGAATTTCTAGGTGGTGAAGGATACCACTCCTGGACCCTGATGATGGATATTTCTCTCGTCCCGTTGGTGGATGAGGACTAACCAGAAACGAACGGGAAGTTTAACCCTCTAACACAAAGGATCCGTAATCCTCGCAGGATTACGGATCTTGTTTTTAATGAAGCCCTTTTCCTGCGAGATTATCGAATTTTCCCTTCGATTGCCAATTTTGCGCTGTCCAGGGTTTCGCCTTCGTAAATAAAATACTCGATTTTAAGCGGCATTACCTTTCCCAGCATTGCCTGAGCGGGACAATATGTATCTGCTGATAACTCCATCGCCCTTGTGACTGCTTTTTCTGAAATGTCTTTTCCTGCAACATGATATTCAATCACGGCGTTGGTGAACACCTTGGGGTGTGTCTCGCTCCGTTCTGTGGTCACCTTGACTTGGAAATCCGAGATTTCCTGGCGCTTTTTACCTAAAATAGAGATGACGTCCATGGCGGTGCATCCTGCCAGGCTTAGAGCCATTAATTCCATGGGGCGAAACCCGTCATTATCTCCCCCAACTTCTGGAGAGGAACCCAGGGGAACTTCAAACCCGGAGTCAGCAGCTCCGG
>CBDVDO010000376.1:0-2114 GCA_965372765.1 uncultured Anaerolineales bacterium | reverse complement strand
ACGCTCCCACAGTGGGCTCCGGATATCGTGAATCTGTTTTCATCTTGCCGCCTTGCTTATTCATGGATATATTTGGATTTTGGCCATATTCAGCAATCAGCCCTGTTTAGGAATAAGGATTTCCTCCCCTGGAGGAAGGCTTCCCTGCATCGACCAGGGGCCGGTCCAGGTGATTTTTACAAGTTGGACCTTTCCCAGCAAGTCCTGATCACTCTCAACAAAAACCAACTTGTTATTTGGGGTACGTCCGCGCCAGCGATTTTTGTTTTTTCCCTCGAAAAGGACTTCCACCTTTTCCCCTAGATAATTTTGGTTTATCTCAGCCGCAATCCCTTCCTGCAGCTCCTCAAGTAACCGGAACCGATTCCATTTTTCATCGTCGGGCACATCGTCCTCAATTTTTCTAGCTGCAACAGTGCCAGGCCGGACAGAATAGCGGGCCAGGTGAGCAACGTCCAACTTCAATTCTTTCAATAGGTCATATGAACCCTGGAATTGTTCTCTGGTTTCACCCGGAAATCCCACAATCACATCCGTTGCAATACTCACTCCTGGTATTCGTTCTCTAATCTCCCCGACTAACTGGCGGTATTGGTCGACAGTATATTTCCGTTTCATATTCTTCAGCACCTGATCATCACCAGCCTGGTGGGGAACCTCAATATGGGGCATGGCTTTAGGAAGGGAAGCAACCGCATCCATTAAGTCTTTACTGAACCAATTGGGATGGGAAGTTAAAAAACGAATCCTTTCTAAACCATCAATGTCATGCACTAACTTTAACAATTCCGGCAGTGAAGACCTCTCTGGAAGATCCAACCCGTATCTGTCAACGATTTGTCCCAATAAAGTGATCTCTTTTACACCCTGAGATACCAACGACCGGACCTCATTTACCACATCCTCTACCAACCGGCTGCGCTCAATTCCCCGCCGGTAGGGAATTATGCAGTAAGTACAGGCATGGGAACAGCCAAGGACCACGGGCACAAAAGCTGACACGAGCTGCGACCGGTCCGCTTCCGGGAGAGTGAGCTCCCCATCCATAAATGCGAAACGGCGGGAAGTTGCCTCCTGCTGCCAGGCCTTGTCTTCCTCCTGGGTCAAAAAAGCCATCAAGGGTCCGGGGTCTGAAGGTGGCGAAAAGACATCTACATGGGGAAATTGCTCTTCAAGATCAGTGGTTCCCTTAATACCCACCAGGCAACCCATAACGTTGATAACCGTATCCGGACGGACCCGTTTGATGTTTTTTAATGAACTGATCCGTCCTACCGCACTGTCTTCTGCACTCTGGCGGACAACACAGGTATTCAGGACAATCACATCCGCGTCTTCAGCTTTTTTAGTCGGTTGGTAGTTTAATCCCTCCAGAGCAGATGCCACCCGACGCGAATCGGCGACGTTCATCTGGCACCCGGAGGTCCATATATGATATTTCATGGCTGCAATTATATCGGTTCAAAAAGTAGAGTCAAGCTTATGGGATAAGGAAACCTTCCGAATAAATAAAATTTAAACAAAAATCGCTCCGCAGGAAGAACCAACTCTTCCCGGGGAGCGATACAACTTTAATCTGACCGTGAATAGGTCTTGTTCTGCTTAGTTCAGGGTTAAATCTGCCCCCTGGATTAAAATGCGTTCCAATGCCATCGTGTGACTGCAACGTTCTCTGGTTTTGAAAAAATCACAATCACAAATCCATTTTCCGTCCTGGAAAGAGACCTGGTGCTCATTGTTTCGTCCCTGGAAAGTTACCGACAATGAGTTAATTTGAATACGCTCTCTCTCGCTGGCATATTGTTTTGATTTTTGGATTTTTCCAATCATTCCAGAATCCATCTTTATACCTCCGCAAATTAAAAATAAAAAGCACGCATCTTTTGCATGCGTGCATTACTTACTTGAAAATAATATTCTTTTTGAGCAAACAAATCCCATAATGAGCCGCCTTTAGTTCCATCTTAGTATACGCCGGATCAAGGATAAAGTCAACAATCATCCACCTGCCGGGAATTACACCGGGACCTCCTGCCAATGTTTTTTCAGGCAATATTATTTTGTTGCTGCAGGAGCCGCCTTATGTGCCTCTCCGCGAGTTACTAGAGTCATCG
>CBDVDO010000375.1:0-2118 GCA_965372765.1 uncultured Anaerolineales bacterium | reverse complement strand
TACAGATACCAGGATTGCGGCTGTCATGAGATCACGTTTTTGTTCTTTAACCATCGGATTCAAACAGTCTTTTAGATATAGTTATCTGTTTAATAGGACTAAGATTTGACATTGTTTAATGCTTGCTGGATGTGGGCAGCATTTTTACCAAGTTCATCCCGGGTGGGCAGTTCAGCATGTCGGGGGCTGAACTCTAACTCAAATCCGTCTCCCTCATAGCGGGGAATAATATGCAAATGAAAATGGGGGACTTCCTGCTTTGCCACTTTCCCATCTGCCAATAGCAAGTTGATCCCTTCACAACGGATTCCGCTGTTCCGAATTGCCTGGGCTAACTTTTGAGAAATGCCAAAGATATGTTTTCCTGTTTCAGTCGGCAGATTGTTGAATTCCTGATAGTGCTCGTTTGGGATAAGCAGAATGTGACCCGGGTTAAAGGGTTGGATATTCATTATTCCTGTGCAAATCTCATCCTTGTAAACCACTGTGCCCGGCAGCTCACCAGCCAATATTTTACAAAAAGGGCAATTATCCACCGCGATCTCCTTTCTTTCCTTTACTTATTCCTTAAGAACTGGTTCAGACATATTTTAAATCAGGTCCAAATCCACAAGGTTGATTTGCAGTTTTTATTCAGCTTTTTCTACTGCGGATATAATTTCTCTGGTAATAATTAGCCCTCGAACTTTATCAATCTCTGGACCCCATAATGCATCACCGGCCTGATAGGGAACAGCTCCTCTAATACATCGGAAAGCCGCATTGGTTCCAATTCCAAGTTTGATATCAGGCATCTCGCGGATTCGGATATCCAGAGCCCGGGCGGCTGTATAGAGCTCAATTGCCAACACATGAGCTGTGTTGTTTATAATCTGGCGCGTGTGTCTGGCAGCGGTCATAGAATTTGCATTGTGATCTTCCTGGGCAGCTGATGTAGGGAGAGAATATATGGAATCTGGTGTTGCCAGGGATCGGTTTTCCAATACCAGCGATGCGGCAGTATATTGGGGCATCATCATGCCCGAGTTCAAGCCGGCATCCTGATGCTGATCAACCAGCATTGAGGGGAGGTTTTCATTTAATCTGCCATCAGTCAGTCGGTAAACACGGCGTTCGGCAATACCGGCTATTTCTGTCATGGCTATTCCCAAATAATCCATCACTAGGCCGACAGGTTCGCCATGGAAATTTCCTCCTGATATCGCTTCTCCTTCGCCAAACAAGAGGGGATTATCAGTCGCCGCGTTGATTTCCCGGTTGATCACACCAATGGTAAAGGCCAGTGTTTCCCGCACAGGTCCGTGAACCTGAGGGCTGCAGCGTAGTGAATAAGCATCCTGAACCCTGTTGGTAGAATCTAATAGAGAGCTGCCCCTGGTAAGCACGCGGACCCTTTCTGCAACGGCTATTTGACCTGGATGCTGTCTGGATTCATGAATGCGGGGATCAAAAGCGCTGGAAATCCCCAGCAACGCTTCCAGGCTCATTGACAGGCTGATTTCTGCAACAGAGAGCAAGTTTTCTGCATCACTGCAGGCTAGGGCGGCAATGGCTGCAGAAAAAGTTGCTCCATTGTTTAAGGCGATTCCTTCTTTTGCCTCCAGAATAATTCGCGGTAGACCGGCTTTATTCATTGCCTTCTTTCCGCTGGTTATTTTTCCTTCATATTCTGCAAAACCGGACAGCTGATCTAAATCTTCTTCATCTGTGGATAGAACCAATGCGAGGTGCGAGAGGGGAGCAAGGTCTCCCGATGATCCGAGCGATCCCTGGGAGGGGATGACTGGATGGATGCCGCGGTTTAACATTTCCAGCAGGGTTTCAATCAGCAACAGGCGCACTCCTGAAAATCCTTTCGCCAGTGTGTTTGCCCG
The DNA here is from genome assembly GCA_965372765.1 of uncultured Anaerolineales bacterium. Lineage (GTDB taxonomy): Bacteria > Chloroflexota > Anaerolineae > Anaerolineales > UBA11858 > B10-G9. The sequence goes on along the minus strand of CBDVDO010000375.1, from coordinate 244 downwards.
GATCAGGATGGCTGCGCGCACTACCTCGAGTGGTAAAGGGTCACCTGTCCCTACCGCGTGACTGAGGATCAAGTTCCGGTTTAGCAGCCTGGATTCATGGCTGGAAATCTGACGGTCTGCAAAGATCCCGAATCCCGTATTAATTCCATAAACAGGATCTCCCCGGTGGATGATATCTTCAACCCATTCTCGGGATCGGTGGATTTTATCCACAGCTTCCTGGGAGAGAGATATTTTCTCACCC
>CBDVDO010000374.1:0-2124 GCA_965372765.1 uncultured Anaerolineales bacterium | reverse complement strand
CAGGTAATTCGACACCCTCAATTGGTGGCATCAACGGACGTGAACCGGTAGCCAGAACAAGGTATCGATAATGAAATTCCCGACCATCAGCCAGCCTGATGGTATCAGTCGCGGGACTGATCTCAGTAACCCTGGCAATTACAAGCTCCGCACCAAAATCTGTTATCAGGGTGTTGGAGATTTGATATTTATCGAGCGGTTTGTTCCCGTTGATGCCATAGGGAACAGCACAACGATTGACATTAGTTTCCTCGTCCTTGAAAAGGGAGACGGTGAACTTTTGGCCAGAGCGGTTCAATGCGTGAACTATCACACGACCGGCGGGACCTCCTCCGATGATCGCAACATCTATCTCCTTCATAACTGCACTCCAATATTTGTTATTCTTTGTTTTGGCTAAGTAAAACTGGTATCAGTAGAAATTATGTAGTCCCGACATTCCTATTGTATCCATTTATTCTGTATATCAAGATAACAGGCCTGGAGAGTATTGTAAACCCCTGCAAACTACATCCATAAAAATAGCCTCCCCGAACTCACTCTCCCCAAACAATTGTAAGATTTGAATGTCATCTCCAGTTACATTATTCGGCGATTAACGACAGTCATCGAATAATAATTCGAAAGCAAGGCATAAAAAAAATCGGCTTCTATAGATAAATTTGACCTCATAAAACGACTTTTTTGTATATTAGATTATAGAGTTTAGTTTTGCAATTAAAGGACTTTCAATGGGATTTTTTAAAAGTCTGTTTAACAGGCAACCCAAGCCGGGTAAACCTCGACCCATAACTGACGAATCTTTCGAGCAGGAGGTTTTGGCATCAGATATTCCGGCAGCGGTCGATTTCTGGTCACCCCGATGTCCTCCCTGTCAGGTCATGGGCGGGCTGTTGAATGAAATTGGCCCGGATTATGTTGGACAGGTGAACATCTTCAAGTTAAACGTAGACCAGAACCCGCAGACAGCCATTACTTATCAGATAAGTAACATCCCTACCATTATTTTATTTCGCAACGGAAGAGCCAAAGAACGGATCGTGGGGCTTCTGCCTCTGAATCCTTTAAGACAAAAGCTTGATCGACTCGCCCGATAAAAACAACAAGTGAGTGCAAACCGTGTAATCCATAGTTTGCTGCATGATACGCGCTACATCTCTGTAGAATCAAAGGCCGATATTTATGATTACATCAGTACCGCTACCCCGGCGCTGGTGCATCGAGATCCAGTTGTTAACCAAGATGCATAATATGTCGGATCGTAGAACGGATTATCAATGCGAGGATATTGGGTATGAAGTGGTTATGTAGGTGCAAAGGGCCACGGCCTGGATTTGAGGTAAGCGGCAAGGTTTATGTGAGCGTGTTTGATTTGGAGCTTGCGCCGGATGGACTCTCGGTGCTTGTGGACGGTTTCCAGTGATATGAATAATGTATCAGCTATGTCCTTGGAAGAGTAGCCATCGCGGATCATTTTGCATACTTCCAACTCGCGGCCTGTCAGGTGGGTCAGGTTCTTGCGGAAAACGTCTATCTCTTTGCCCAAAATTGACTTAATGGCATCCTCTAAGTGGTCAACCTCTTTTAGAGGCAGGTGGCCTTTGCTCTTTTTCAGCTTTTCCACAATCGGCATGAGCAGATTTTCGGTGCTTGTTGCCAGTTCCTCACGAAATTTGGCCATGTCCTGTCCGATATGCTCAAGGATTTGATTGAGAGCAATGTTTTTTTCGACCAGACTCTCGCTTTCCTGTTGGAGATTTTCCTTGGCGGTCATCAACTTACCCTCGGAGCGTAGACGTTCGATCTCGGCAACTGCACGAGCAGCAAAAACCGCCAGCAGAGACTTTACATGAATGGCCATATCATCCGCAATGGGTTTGTCGTGCATAACGGCAAGCACGCCCAGCACATCTCCCGAAGAACCGATTAGAGGGGCTACTACATAAGTGTAGATGCCCAGACTGGCCAAAATATGGTCCTTGGGGAATTGGGCTCTGACATCGCTAAAGCAAATCGACGTGCGCCCCAGAACGACCTCTTCACAGGGAGTTTCGGAGAGATCATACTGGATATTCTTTCTCTGTTTCCCTTTGTCAAAAAAGGCCAGAGTGTTGACAGTACGTT
>CBDVDO010000373.1:0-2136 GCA_965372765.1 uncultured Anaerolineales bacterium | reverse complement strand
GTCAGAAATCAGCGAATGGATAGGGATCGGACGGCAGTCAAGCAGCCAGGGATACCGGGCATGCAGCGATTCATACAATCGACCCATCCAGGGTAGAGGTTGGTCTTTTGAAAGTGAAACTATCACCAACCTGCCACCCGGTTTTAGTACCCGACGGCATTCCTTAAGCACAAGAGGTATCAGAGGTGAATCAAATAATTCCAAAGTAAAACTCGAAAAAATACCATCAAAAATCTCCCCTCGAAAGGGTATTGGCAGACTGTTGTTGCGGATTAAGCTGATCCGGTCTGAAAAACCTGCTTTTCCTGCATTGTTCTGTGCTATCCGGCTCATGCCTTCAGATAGGTCCAGGCCAGCGCTCAGCCCTCCCTGGACAGACCGGCCAATAATTAGCTGAGCGTGTCCGGTACCAAAGCCGATCTCCAGAATAGATTCGCCCGCTGAGGGATCTAATAACGCCAAACCCTGGTTGATATATTTCTTTTCGCTGGCAGCCAGAAAGTCATAAATAGAACTCAAACGGGAATAATAATTACCCACTTCTTTTTCTGATCGAATTACTCTGTTATATGAGATTTGAGAGAGGTTCATTTCCGACATTCCTCTAGCGGCGGGTTTCCTTATCCACATAGATGTATTCTGATTGTAATATATCCAAGAGGGCGTCTTTGGTACCTGTGCGTAATTGATGAATTCTTAAGGATGTACACGGCAGGGAATAAAAGACACGCCGTCATCTTAACGGCGTGTCTTTGAGCCTAAAGTTATTTATCCCAAGGTTACTGATTGGTGTTTCTTTTCCCCTTCAACCCACTCAAGTTCAATCTCCAGCTGCTTCTTGAGACCATTTTTCTTGGCTTGCTCATAGTATTCCAACTCAAAATCTACTGAGTCTGGCAATTCTACTATGACATCCTGTCCAGCTTGGACCAGGGTGACCTGACCGGTCTCAACTTTATCCGCTAATTCCCGGAGAAAGGACGCAATCTCGGGAAGCGTCTTACGAAGCTCGCTTTTGACGAGTACATTCTTTTTTGCCATGCTTCTACTCCTTCAAATTATATAGCTAACTTTAATTACCATTGTAGCGTAAACAATCTAGAGAATAATTAGAAATCCATATAATCCACTTCTGATTAAATAGCTCCTAAATCAAAATAGTATACGTTATTAGCGCGGTAGCGTATGATATGTGCTACAAGGCTTAATAGTTGGAAGGGTAGCGGGTGGGGAAATAAATGACCGGGGGACCGGGAGACTTGGCCCTTCGATTTCCATCTCGGCTTCGCTCGATGTCCACTCAGGACAGGTGAGGGGGGAGATTGTGACTAAGTGACGGGGTGACGGCGCATACTGAATAATTTCACCTGTCTCCACCGCGAAAGGGCGGCGCAGTAATGGCATATATTCGGCAGATGCGGCGATCAAGCATCCGGCTCCGGATCCGGGGATCTATTTCACTGAGGGCATCTGCGGTGGTGATCACTGTGGGCAGCCCGCCATTGTAGCGGTAATTAAAGAGCTGATAGAGCTTTTCTTTAACCCAGGGGGTCATGGATTGAGTGCCCAGGTCATCCAGTACCAACAGGGGGGTAGTTTTCACTTCATCAAAGCGGCGGTCATAGCTGACTGTGCTCTCCGGGCTGAAAGTTGCCCGAAGATGATCCAGTAGATCAGGAACCATGATAAAGAGCGGGGGAACACCTTCCCCGGCACGGTAGTTGGCGATGGCTGCAGCCAGGTGTGTTTTCCCGCTGGCATAATCTCCTTGCAGCACCAACCAGCCTTGCGGGTTTTCAGCAAATTTCTGAGCCGCCTTAAAAGCGCTCTCTAATTTTTTCCGCTCTTCTTTCTCGAGGTTTTCATTTTCCCTGAGACTGAAATTTCCAAAGGTGCGTTCGCTGAGCATGCTCAAGGATGATAGTTCAGAGTGCCCGGTATCATCCATCGGCCGTCGGTAATCCGGCGCCAGTATATTAACCCTGGTGACCAGCTCAGGATCTTGCAGCCGGGAACGGATGCGGCCTTCCAGTTGGTTCAGGGAAAGGTTGGTGGTGATCAATAAAGGAAGATTGTTGATATAGCGGTAATTAAGAATCTGGAACAGTTTTTCCTGCGCCCAGGGGGTGGCATTTT
>CBDVDO010000372.1:0-2142 GCA_965372765.1 uncultured Anaerolineales bacterium | reverse complement strand
TGTTCGATATCAATCAGAACAGCCCGGGAAGCCATCTGGTCCCGCGCCTTTTTTGTGCTGGTCAAATCCATCTTCCAGATCTGGCTCGCTTTTTCTGCAGTAAAGGGTTTAATAGGCATTGTAGATACTAGTTCAGCTTCCCTTTCACTGAAAAGTATTGCCAGTATTTTATACAGCAGATCAGAGGGGGGAGCTCCCTGGGGGGCAAGATTCAATCTGTCTGTTAGTCTGGTATAGCTGGATTTGAGCGTATTATGTGCCATGGCAGAAATCCCTTCTTTTTGTTCTGGAGAAGTTAGCTACCGATGATATTTGCTCTTGGGGTAATAATTTATCAGGAAGATTAATTATTATTCTATATTATATCGTTGATTTTCCAGCCCGTTTAATAACAACATTGGAAACGGTATCCTTTGGGGGCACCGTTTCCTTAAATAATCTTGTCATCAGTTCCAGCTGCCTGGCGAAGCAGCTCTGTTTGCCCAACGTGGTAGCTGTCATGGAAATATAAGAAAAACAGCCAGTAGGCGAGCGGTTTTTCTCCCCCGTTGCGATATTCCATCGGGCGCTGGAGAGATTCCGGCGTTTCGCCTTCGAGCAGCTGGGAAAGAGCAATTTGTGTTTCTTCAAGATAGCCTATCAGATCTTCCAGGGGCAGAACTCCCTCACCTTCGCCCTGAATGGGTTCGGATTCCCTCTCGTAAGAGGACAAATCCACCCTGGGAAGCAAATCTTCCGCTTCTAACAGCCGGAAGATATTACAGCGGTTGGCAAGCAGGTGCCCGACCACCCAGTTGAGACAATTGCTCCGGAAGGGAAGCTGGATCAAACTTTCCTGATGGGACAGATTTTTGGTCTGCATTTTGATGATTTCAAGGTTCCTGGCATAGGCCGCAGATAAGACAGCGATTGGAATCATAGTTGTTTTCCTGGTCAAGATCTCCCCAGTATGGATCAGTTCTTTTAAACGATATTTTGGGACAGACTTTTTTGGAACGTTAAACATTTAAACCTGGAACAGGGAAGGAATATCAGGGAGCTCAGGTTTGAAACATTAAACGTTTATTTAACAGGTGAGATGGAAGAGCCCGATTATATTCCCTTCACTTTCATTCCAGGCTTGAACCGCGTTCGGGGTGGATAAAATTTTCACCTGGCATCCCTGTTCTTGGAAATACTTCTCCGCTTCAGGGGAGAGCCGAACCCGGCTAAAATGACCGGCGCCGACTAGCAGCTGTTCAGCGCCTTCCTGGTAAATATACTCAGCTTCAGCCAGGGAGATGGTGTGTGAAGTCCCGTAAATTTCTTTGGAGAGCTTCTTTTTCCTCTTTTTTACCTCGCCATCCAGGCGGATGAGGATGTCGTGCTTAATCCGCTCTCCATTCAGGTTGATATAACCAAATCCTGTTCCATTTATAGTGGGTTTCATCCCGACACTTCCTTATTTTTCATTACAGGCGTAGGGAGTGATCCGTTCATCAACCCTGCTGGCAAATTCATAAACAAGATCGAAGAACACCTCCTGTTCAATTATCCGGCTATCCATCTCGTCGCGATCATTCCAGTCTGTTCCAGGTGGAAAGCTTAGATCCAGCTTCACAAAACCATGGCAGCGGAAAAAGACGATTTGTATTCCCAATAACTCTCGCTCTTGGCGCTCGGCTGGGTCAGTGCTGGTGGATTCGTCATGCAGATAATAATGAACGAAATGGAGCCATTTATCTCCCAGGACAGGCCGGGTAAATTTATTAAAATTTATCATCCAGGGTTTGAGCCCTTCTATATCTTCAACATCTGAGCTCCAATGGTCGTAATATGCCTCGTAGAGAGTATCAATTGCACTTAGATCCTGATAATAAAGGAGGGTAGCATATCCAATCCCGTCACCCTGATGTAGCAAGCTTAGTTCGGCTCCGTAATCCGCCACTCCCGGCCATTCCTGCCAGCAGCTGCCGTAGGTATCGCCGCAAATATTTCCTTCAATGGGTTGGGTGAGGTCAACGACAGAGGACCCAATCCAGCTACCCTCAAGATCATCCCCAGGATCCAGCAGGGAAGCTAGCTGAGCGGGTGTGTAGGGGAAAGGAGGAGAAAACTGCGTTTTTTCTGCTTCCAAAGTACCGGCCACTGCTGTTGAAAAGA